>JAVZJF010000022.1:0-9965 GCA_038870935.1 Candidatus Anstonellales archaeon
AATTCGTGAATTCATACTCTGTGTCACAGGCACAAGCAATTAAAAGCACATCTGCTTTTGATTCAGTTAAATTTTCATAAGTTATGTTTGGAATATTTAAGAAAGTATAGTTTATTTCTATAGGCTTTAATCCATAATAGAACCAATTACTGTTTAATTTTTCCCAAGGCATATAATTTAGATAATAGGAATCTGTTCCAACAGAGCGAACAACGAAAATTTTTCTTGGCTCTTCTGTCCAAAGATAGTAATATTTGCTTGATGAAATTTTACCAGAAGTATCATTAGCTAAAACTCTGTATATCCAAGTTCCTTCAGATGTTACATTTAAACTTCCGTTATAAATTTCACCGTTAAAGCTCATTTCACTAACATTCCAATTTATTGTATCGTTAGAATACTCTATCCAAACTTTACTTACTTCAACATTATCAGTAACATTTGCTCTAATTTCAATTTCTTCTATAGTTGTTTGATTATTTCCAGGAGTAACATTCCAAATTGTTGGTGGAAAAACGTCTTCGTTAGGAAGCATTTCAACTTCAGTTAAATTCCCGCTCAAAACTAATGCAAATTTCTGTGGTTCCATAGGAATATTATATCCATAAACTACAACAGTATAATTTCCTTCTTCTATTTCTGAAATATTAATAAAAACATTTTCTACATTATTCCTATCATCCCTTTCATCATCATAAGGAAAGGAGAAATCATTTCCTTTTCTCGTAAACCCTGAAGGGGTAAGTACAGATAAATCTAAATCATTTACAAGCATCTTTTCAGCTACGGGATTTCCAGGCCAATCAGTCCAAACAAGAGTTATTTTTAGCATAGAATTGTTTTGAATAAAAAATTTGAATGCAGAATAATTTCCTGTTGAAATACTATTATTTTCCTCTTTAAATACAATTCTCCTACTCTCATTCTCTATGATAGAGTTTTTAATGTTAAGCCTTCCCCACCCCTGTTCATAACTTATATAGCCGTATCCCATATCATCTGCTCCATTTATAAGTAAAGCTTTTACTAAGGCAGGAGAAGGAAAGAAACTAAAAGTTTTATTAAAATATTCTAATATTACTGTTGCAGCTCCTGCCACATGAGGAGCAGCCATACTAGTTCCGGTAGCATAGGCATAATCCCCACCATTTCCCTCAACAACTCCACCGTAAGGCTCAAAAGTAGAATTTGAAGCTAAGGAGCTTTTTGTTGAAAGTATAGCAGTACCAGGAGCAACTAAATCTGGCTTAACTCTTTTATCATTAGTAGGGCCTCTTGAGCTAAAAGAAGCAACTTCATTAGGATTATCACAATAACTTCCTCCATAGGTTGCATTCAAAGTTTTATTATTTTCAGAAGCTCCAACGCTTATAACATTTTTTGCATTTGATGGAGAAAGAGTAGATTCCATGTAAGGACCATCATTTCCTGCAGAAAATATTACTATTAAGCTATAATTTTTAACTACATCATCAGCTTCCTTATCAAAATCTGTGTATTCTCCCCAGCTCCACCTTAAACCCCAGCTATTGCTTACTATTTGTGCTCCAAGATTTTTACTATCGTTAAAGAGTATTGTGAGATTTTCTGGAGCTTCCCAAAAGCCCAAATCATTAAAAACTCTTTGGATTACTAAAAAGGAAGAAGGAGCAACTCCTGTATAATTTCCGTCAGAAGCATTTCCACTTCCTGCGATTATTCCTGCGACATGTGTTCCATGACCAAGAGGATCTTCCGCAATCCCATCGCTTTCATCAGTTTCTGTATAATCTGTAAGGTTAATGATTCTTCCTCTTAAATCAGGATGAAGAGAAGAAAGATTCCCATTATCTATTCCGGTATCAACTACAGCAACTTTTATACCAGAGCCGTTAAATAAGTTCCATACTTCCTTTGCTTTTATTATGGAAGTGCTAACATCCAGTAAAAGCACAGGCTCTCTATAAAATTCAATCCACTTAACTTCTTTTAAGCTTGCAATATCTTTTATTTTTTCATTTTCAATAGAAGCTATAATTTTTGTTCCTTCCTTTTTCAAAACATTTCCATTAAGCCTAGAAATAAACTCTGAAACTTTTTCCAAATCTTCTGGAGAAAACAAAAGAATCTTAAAACTTCTATTTTCCTTATTTTTTTCTATGAGAGAGAAATAATCTATTTCTTCCTTTAAAATTTCAGGCTCAATTTTATATTCAGCTTCATACTTTCCAACCCATCTAACAAAAGGCAATTTTTTAATTTTTTCCAGATTTTCACTTTTAGCTCTAACTAAAAAAGCGTACTCAGGAATATAATCATAAATTTCTACAAGCTTATCTAAGCTTTCCTTCCATTCTCTTTTAACAGGACCTTTGAGCTGAACTATATAATTTTCTCCAGAAAGAATTGAAAGTGTTTCAATTCTTTTTTCTTTTAAAGGATCAAAGGTTTTTGCTTTAAGCCTAAGAGGAATTTCCTCTATCTTTTCATTCTTAGGAAAGCTTGGAGGCTCAAATTCCTTTCTGTCCTTTGAAAAAGAAGTAGGGAATAAAGCTATTAGAATTAGGATTAAAATAATGTAAGAAATTAAAATTTTTTTCATAATTAATTATTAGCTTTTTTCCCTTTTTTCTTTAATTCTTTAAATTTATTCTTGCTCAGGATACTTTTCAACTTCTTTCTTCCTAATTTCAAGCTTAACTCCTGCCTGTTTAAAAAATTTTTTTGTAAGTTCAGAATCATGGTAATCCTTTTCTGCTACAACTCTTTTAATCCCTGCATTTATTATCATTTTAGCGCAAGTAAAACAAGGAGCAAATTTAACATACATAGTTGCCCCCTTTGTTGAAACACCATGCAAGGCAGCTTGAACTATTGCATTTTGCTCTGCATGAACAGTCCTTATGCAATGCTTTCTTGCCTTTCCATTATAATCCACAGTTTTAATTAATAAATGACCAACATCATCGCAATGAGGTAAGCCAGAAGGTGATCCTACATAGCCTGTAGTTAAAATTCTTTTATCCTTAACTATTACTGCACCATTTTTACCCCTATCGCAAGTAGCTCTTGTTGCAACTGTTTTTGCTATCTCGAGAAAATAATCATCCCAGCTTAGCCTCTTATCTTTTTTCATAAGATTTTATTTGAAAAATTGAAATAAATAAATTTAATTCATCATCGCATAAAAATTTATTTCTTCTTTTCTTTAATAATTAGAGGCCCTTGATAATTGCATTTCCTGCATTTATAAATTTGCCCTAGCCAAGGCATATAATTAAGTTTATCACTTTTGCAAATTGGGCATTTTAATTTCATGCTTATTCTTATAGAAAATTTGTAAATAAACTTTTTAAATAGAATTTTATTGGGCAAAGACAAATTTTAAATTAGAAAAGGAGAGTCAAATGATTTATGTTACAAAATTTGATGGAAGAAAAGAGCCTTTTTTAAAAGAAAAAATTATAAGAACATGTTTAAGGATGCGTGCAAGCTATGAGCAGGCAAAGGCTATAGCTGATGAAATAGAGAAAAAGGCTTATGATGGAATTCAAACCAAAAAAATTCTTGAATTGATTTTTAAATATTTGAAAAATTTTAAACCAGAGGTAAAGTATCAAATAGACTTGAGAGAAGCAATAGCCTTGTTAAAGCCTAAGCCAGATTTTGAAAGATTTGTTCAGTTAATTTTAAGTGAATACGGATATGAAGTTAAGAGCAATTTGGTAGTAGCTGGAAGCTGCGTAGAGCATGAGATAGACGGGATTTTAAGGAAAGAAGATGAAATGATAATGCTCGAAGTTAAGCATCACTTGAACCATCATGTTTATACGGGATTGGATGTTGTCTTAGAAGTTAATTCAAGCCTGGAAGATTTGAAGGAAGGATTTAAGTTAAGAAGAAATAGCATAAATTTTTCAAAAGCTTTGATAGTTTGCAATACAAAATTTTCTGACCATGCTATTAGATATGCTAAATGCAAAGGAATTGAATTGATAGGATGGAAATACCCTGAAGAAAAAGGTTTGGAAGGTTTAATAGAGGAGAAAAAACTTTATCCCATAACTTTTTTAAAAGATTTGGATGAAAAAACAAGGGAAAAGTTTAGTTTTGCAGGAATTTTTCTTCTAAAACAACTTTTGGATTTAAGCTTGGAAGAAATTCACGAAAAAACTGGAATCTCTAGAAGCAAGCTCAGAAAACTTATTGAGAATGCAATGGAAATTATTTCTTCAAAATAGAATTGGATTTATCAGAAGTTTACTTTTTCTTTTTAGATTTAGCAAGTCTTAATCTAAAGATGGTAAGGATTACAGCTAAAGCTATTAAGATTAAAACCAGAAGAAAAGCAGGATTTTGAACTAAAACAAGCATTCCAGTAATTCCAGTAGGTTGCACCACTTCTTCTATAGTTTCATTTCTTTCTTCAATTAAACAAGGCTGAACTAATGAAGGTTTGTTTTCTTCGGTGCCACATCTATTAACATCTTCACATTCCCTTGTCTGTATACCATTTATACATTCGCCCCATTCAGTGCATACCCAATTCTCACTGCAAACTTCTCCGCCAGTTTCGTTAGTTTGTATTCCTTCAGTTACATTTTCTTCTGGAGGAGGAAGAATAAATCCACCTCCACCGCCTCCACCTCCACAAACACCATCATCTATTAATCCATCACAATCATCATCATTTCCATTACAAATTTCTGCTTGAGGAAGAACTTCACCTATACAAACACTCCAAGTTCCATTCATGCATGTTCTGCTACCAGCCTTACATATCCCAACATTCAGAGTTCCTCCTGGACCTGTGTAACAAGATTCTGTAAAATTATCCACTATTCCATCACAATTATCATCTATACCATTACATATCTCATTTGCTCCAGGATTTATGTCTGGATTGTTATCATCACAGTCAATTGTAGAATTATAACCATCACCATCACAATCAGAGCAATTAAGAGTAAGGTTTAGGTAAGTAAAGCCTCCTGATTCACAGTATTGTTCTGGTTCATTAACCCAAACATTAGCTATCTTAAATCTCACATATTTACCCACAGCTTCTAAATCAATTTTATAATTCCCAAAACCAGCCGGTGGCTCTTCCGCAATCCCTAAGTATTCCCCTGTGTCGTTAAGATGTGCTGTAACTAAGGAAGCATTTACAGGATTACCTTCAACTGTTACTGTACCGAAAAATCTGCACGGAATAGTGATGGCAGAAGCCGGAATAGAAAAAATGATAGAAAAAATTAAAAGATTTGCCAACAAAAATTTTGTTTCCATTTTTTTTCACTTTCCTAAATTAGATAGCACCTTTTTCGTTTATAAGTCTTTCTATTCTGGAGGCTGTTCTGGCCCAAGGTCGTAGCCACAAACGCTTAAACCTATTTCAAGCCTGTCTTCTACAAGCATGTGAATGTAATATGGTAAGCTGCTTTGATCGTTAAAGTATTGCAAATCTGAATATTGTGGGTATTCTGGCATAAAGGCTAGCCAATCAGTTCCATTAAAGTACCAAATGATGTCAAAGCTTGCATTCTCCCCTTCATATAGCGAACTTAAAACTTTTTCAACTGGATATGGTCCGCTATCTTTACAAATATCATCTAATATTAATTGTGGTAACCAGAATGTGTTCCAGCCTATGCTCCAATAATGACCATAGTCAGGAATCACTAGTTCATAATTTCCTGTTGTGTCTATGTAGAAAACTATTGTTTTAGAGCTGTCCATCCAATTTCCTGATAAATCAACGCAAATCACATGATAAACTTTAAGCCCATCTTTCAAAGTTCCCAAGTAAGCTGTGTGTATAGTTTTTCCTTCATCTGAGGTCATTTCTACCATAGTTGAAATATTATCTTCTAATCCATAATAGCAGGTTGCTGACTCGCTTGTTCTCACTTCAAGAGTTATTTCATTATAGTCTATAACTCCGCTTGGGCTTGAGTAAATAATTGTTGGCTTAGTTATGTCTTTTTCTTCACCTGTAGTTGAAGCTGTATCTGAATTTCCTGCCTTATCGTATACTGTCAAACTCAGTTCACTTCCAAGGAAGACTGTGCAGAAGCCTGTTGGTACTGTACCTGAGCATAGAGCATAGCCGTCTGAAGTTGGTACAATTCTATCTATTCCTGAGCTTGGTTCAGGATCGCTGACTGAGTAAGTTGCTATGAAGAATCCTATTCCAGGAGCTATTCCTGTTATTTGTATGTCTGGTACTTGGGTATCAACTATAACCTTTATCTTGTTAGAGCTTGTAGACCATCCCGCCTTATCATAAGCAACTACGTAGTACTCATAACTCCCGTCTGATTTACTAGCAAAGAGCTTACTGTTACTTGAGCCTGAATAAATGCTTACATCATTCTCAAACAGCTCGTACCTGTCAAAGTTTGAATCAGCACCACCTAACCAGTTTACATTGTAATTACCGTTTGTATCGTATGGTGGATTTTCATTTCCACTAGTGCTGATTGAAACTGGTGAAGGCTTTATCTTATCAACTATTACATCATCGTAATTCGTCCAATCACTTTCATGACCAGCCTTATCTATTGCTTTCACTCTTGCTTCATACATAGCATCAAACAAGTCTGAAATCGTGTAAGTTATCCAGCCTTCTGGATTTGATGTACCGTAAACAACTATGTATTCTCCGTTAAGCTCTAGTATGTAATGATCTACTCCAGCTCCTGCATCAGAAGATGGTTCCCAATACCATGTTACAATACCATCTCTATCATATCCATAATTCCCTTCTGAAGAAATATGACCAAAAGGTGAAGGTATTGATGGTACTTCGTTATCTATTATAAATGGCACACTTGCTGAAGTTGTTTGATGGCCAAGATTATCGGTTGCGACTGCATAGACATTGTGTTGCCCGTCTGGAAGTAAGGTGCTGTCAAAATCACACTGCCATGTTCCGCTTACTAATGTTGCATCGCAATTCCAATCATTAGAATTAACATAAATTTTAACACTTTGGACCCCACTCACATAATCTGTCGCTATTACCTTCAGAGTTATATTTCCACTTACTATTTCATTCTTTATCGGATCAATGATATAAACTCCTTCAGGCGCTCCGTTGTCGACAATAACAATAACCATTTCGGAATAGCCTGTATTGCCTGCTAAATCAGTAGCCTTAGCAATTATTCCATAAGCCATGCCATCTGTTTCTTTTGATGTATCCCAATCATAAGTGAAAAGAGTTGGCCCGCCTGTTACATCTTTCCATGTCTGTCCATTATCTGTAGAAACTTTTACTGAATTTGTATCGAGATTATCATCACTTGCTGTAAAATTAATTTGTTGAACTTCTTTGACAAATTGGTTGTTTGTTGGAATTATTATGTGTAGTGTTGGCTTAACTGTGTCTACTTTAACAATAATAGTTCCTTCTCCTATGTTACCTGCGTTATCTGCTATTCTTACTGTTAACTCTTGCTCACCTTGCGGGAAGTCTTTGTCTTGTGGTATCATTATTGTTCCATAACATTTTCTCAATTCATTGTTGTAAGGAACCGTTCCTAATGATACTCCACCCAAAGTTATGTAGCAGGGTGTCCCAGATGTAATGGTTGAAGTTATTTGGCCATTTTCTGAATCTGTAACATTAGCCTCGACATAAACCATTTCACCGCCAAACAGAGTTCCTGCGATTGGAGATACAATAGTAACAACAGGAGCATGATTATCTATTCCTATCTTTGGCAAGTTCCAAATTGTAATTATATCTTGTAGCACATCATCAACACATTCGGGCGCACATAAGTCATATGGATCTTGCCAACACCCGTCGCATCTTTGGTTTATTGTAAGTCTTATTTCATCAAAGCTGTTAGCTTTGTTGTGCAGTCTATCTTCTACCCCGACTACAAGTATGTAAACACCATCAGGCATTTCTATGTTTGGAATAGTTGCATATCCTTGACATTCTTTTACAGTAGCATTGTAGAGCAGTGTGCCTTCAGTTATCAAGTCATACTTGTTCCATTTACTCATGTTAAACATTTGCTGTGGATTGCTGTTGAGGAATTGCATGTCTAGCAAGTAGGCATAGCATTGAGCTCCGTCATCAATTCCAACAGCACAGTTTGTTCTCAGACCACCACAATTGTTGCATCCCTTTTCACATGGACCATTTGCATTGTTCAAATCTTTAGCTTCAGCAACAATTGGTATATCCTCGCCACTTGGGTACCAGCCATCAACAGGCTTCAAAATCAAGACATGGGGTGGTGTGTTGTCTACCATGTGCTGTTGCACATGAATTTGCTCAATATTATTAAGAATGTCCTTTGCATACCATTCTATTTGGTGTAGGCATTCACCTTCAAGGTATAAAGTTTTCTCAAGCTTACATGTTGTATTGTTAACAACTACGCTCTTCCATGAACCTTGTTCTCCCGAGTCTTTGAAATCTCCATCACAGTTCTTGTCCCATGAAATCCTATAATAAAGTTCCCATGGACCTGCTGCGCAAGATACTTCTTTATCCACGCTTATCAAAGTTATTGGGGCTTGTGAAGTTATCCAATAACCATTGTTCCATTGAGGTTGACCAATAGCCTTGTTTGTTTCTGGAGGTGTTGTATCTACTTTATCTATCTCGATATGAGTTGCTTCAGTATTACCCAATTCATCAACACAGTAATATTCTAAAGTATGCTGCGAGTCTTCACCATATTGTATGGGCCCTGTGTATTCTGTCCATTCAGTCCAATTACCCTCATCTACCTTGTATCTGTAATAGATTTTAACATGATCTACTGGATGTGGCTGTTGATCTATACATGTAAGGTTTATCTTTGTACTTTGGTTAATGTAATAATAACAGTCTGATTGATTAGCACATGGCAATTGATTGCATGGTATGGCAGTTCCTATAAAGCTTTTTGTTGAAACAGGTGGTTTTGTATCAACAATATCTAATTCGACATGCTCTTGCTCTTTGTTGCCTAAAGCATCTACGCAATACCATGTAAGTCTGTGGTAAGAATCTTGAGAGTATTTTATAGTTACAAAATTAGAATCTTCTTGCCATTGACCTGGCTGCCAATTATCAGCACTCTCATTCTTCCAGTCTATCTTGTAGTAGATTTTGACTTGGTTTACTGGGTGAGGTTGCTGGTCTGAACATGTTATGTTTATTTCTGTGTTTTGGGTGATGTACCAGCAGTCGGCTATTTCTTCTAATGTTTCGTTTTGTAAACAAGCATGCTTTGGATTGCCCATAGTTTTGTTTGAAACAGGCGGAGTGTTATCAACATATACGCATTGTTTCTTTACAGGTTCTGCGTTACCAAGCTTATCAACAGCGTAGTATTCTATTAAGTGACAAGACTCTTCTCCTTTATAGAATGGACCTGTGTATTCTTGGAAGTTATCTGTACCCTTCTGCTGGTCACATATGCTTGGATTATGGCATGCTGCTTCGTTAGAAACAACTGTATTTCTCCAATATATCTTATCTACACCCACTGCACAGACTGTTCCACCATCAACAGCTGTTAATGTTATTGGCGTTGAGGAGTTGATCCACTTTGGATATCCACCTTGTGCTTCAACCAATGGTTGACCATATGTTTTTGTTGTAGTTGGTGGTGTCGAATCTACTTTATCTATCTCGATATGAGTTGCTTCAGTATTACCCAATTCATCAACACAGTACCATTCTAATGTATGAACAGAATCTTCTGGGAAAGTAAATTGTATGTAACCATTAGGAGTTTGTAAGTCAATCCAATCTCCATCGTCAACTTTGTATTTTGCAAAAAGAGTAACATGGCCTACTGGGTGAGGCTCTTGGTCTAAACAGCTCAAAGTTATTGGAGTCTGATTAGTTATCCACCAGTCAAATCCTTGGCCAGCAATCTTTGGCTCACCAACAGTCTTTACTGTTAGTGGTGGTTTTGTATCAACAATATCTAATTCGACATGCTCTTGCTCTTTGTTGCCTAAAGCATCTA
>JAVZJF010000023.1:0-8861 GCA_038870935.1 Candidatus Anstonellales archaeon
CTTTTGTTGCATACCTTGTTTTTGCTAAATTAAGTAAATTTTCATATTCTTTAGAGGGCATAGTGATCACACATCAACTATTAATGTATCAATTATGTAAGAACCTAACAACATTTATAATGAGTAATGGAGATTTATAATTGCTAAAAATAACTTTTCTTAGGATGTTTTATGGCAGCTAATTCTACAAAGAAAAACGAAAAAGATAAAAAAGAATTTATTGATTTGGCAGAGAAATTTACTACTTTTCACGTTACTTCTTCAGTTGAGGAAATATTGAAAGCTTATGATACTAACGTTTTAGGATTATCTAAGCAAGAAGCACATCGCAGATTAAAAATTTATGGACATAACGAGGTAGAAAAAAAGAAGAAGCATATTATAATATTATTTTTAGAGAAATTTGCAAATCCATTAGTTCTTTTGTTATTAATAATTGCTGTTATCTCATACTATACAGATGAAATTGTTAGTGCTCTTATTGTTACGATAATGGCTTTAATAAGTGCAGTTTTATCTTTTTTCCAAGAATACAAAGCTGAAAAAGAAGTAAAAAAATTATTTGAAATGGTTAAGAATACGGCAGCTGTTTATCGGGATAAAAATCTAATTGAAATTCCGATAAGGGATATCGTTCCTGGTGATATAGTATATCTATCAGCTGGAGATATTATACCTGCTGATATTAGAATCCTTTCAGGAAAAGATTTTTTCGTCAATCAATCTGCTATAACAGGTGAATCGTTTCCTGTAGAGAAAGTACCTACTTCTCAGGCAGCAACTGGTTCTAAAGAATCTGTTTATGCAAACATAGTTTTTCAAGGTTCTACAGTTGTTTCTGGATCAGCTTTAGGATTGGTTATTCTGACAGGTTCAAGAACCCAATTTGGTTCTCTAACTAAAAAGGTTATTGAAGTTGACCATAAATCACAATTTGAGAGAGGAATAAATTCATTTACTTATCTCTTATTAAGAGTTATAATTGTTTTAGTAGTCTTTATCTTTTCAGTTAATGTATTTATTAAAGGCGAATCTTTTCCTGCCGCTTTGGCTTATTCATTAGCTGTTGCAGTTGGCCTTACTCCTGAAATGTTACCAATGATTCTTTCGGTTAATTTGGCTAAAGGAGCTTATGAGATGTCAAAGAAAAAAGTGATTATTAAAAAATTATCATCAATGCAAAACTTAGGTTCTATAGACATACTTTGCACAGATAAAACAGGCACTTTGACAAGAGGAGAAGTTGTATTAGAAAGGTATTTGGATCTAGAAGGTAAAGATAATGAGGATGTACTTTATTACGGCTATATTAATAGCTACTATCAAACAGGTCTTAAAAATTTAATTGATAAGGCAATTTTGAAGCATGATGAAATCTATGTTGAAAATATAAAGAAAATAGATGAAATTCCATATGACTTTGCAAGAAAGATGATGTCTGTTGTTGTCGAGATTAATGGCAAACACGTTTTAGTGACAAAAGGCGCTCCAGAGGAGGTTCTTAAAAGATGCAGTTACTATGAACTCAAGCATAAAGTAATGCCTATTAGGGAAGAGTTCTTTGAAATCTACAAATCATTATCTGATAAAGCAAGGACAGAAGGTTTTAGAGTTCTTGCAGTAGCATATAAAGAATTTGAAGAAAACAAAAACGCTTACACAAAAGAGGATGAGCAGAATTTGGTGCTATTTGGTTTTATGTGGTTTTTAGATCCTCCTAAACCATCGTGCAAAGCAATTATTAAGGAACTTAAGAAGTTGGGCATCTCTTTGAAAATACTTACTGGTGACAATGAACTTGTTACTCTAAACATATGCAAAAAAGTAGGTATATCTGTTACAGGGGTTTTAACAGGTGAGGAAATAGATAACTTAACAGAAGAAGAATTAGCAAAAAAAGTTGAATCTGCAAACATTTTCTCAAGATTGACTCCTTTACAAAAGGAAAGAATAATTAATACACTAAAAAAGAACGGCCATGTCGTTGGGTACATGGGTGATGGAATTAATGATTCAGCAGCATTAAAAGCTGCTGATGTTGGTATATCTGTTGATAATGCTGTTGAAATTGCCAAAGAAACGGCAGATGTAATTCTTCTGAAAAAAAGTTTAAACGTTTTAAGAGACGGTATTGTTGAGGGCAGAAGAGTCTTTGGGAATATTTTAAAATATATAAGAATGGGTTCGAGTTCTAATTTTGGTAACATGTTTAGCCAAACAGGTGCTAGCATATTTGTTCCTTTCTTTCCTATGACACCAGTGCAATTATTGTTAAATAACTTTTTGTACGATATGTCACAGATCGCGATTCCTTCTGACTCTGTTGATGATGAATTTTTGAAAAAGCCTTTGCCGTGGAACATAAAAGGAATTCAAAGATTCATGTTTGTCTTTGGTCCTATAAGTTCTTTGTTTGATTTTCTTACGTTCTCAATAATGCTATATCTGAAAGCGCCTGCGCAACTCTTTCAAACCATGTGGTTTACAGTTTCTTTGCTCACACAAACTCTTGTTATCCACGTGATAAGAACACAGAAAATCCCTTTTGTACAAAGTTGGCCAAGTAATTACTTGCTCCTGTCTTCTATTTTGATTTGTTTGTTCGGAATAATTCTAGTTACTACTCCTCTGGGCCAATTCTTTGGTTTTGTTGTTCTTGATCCTTTGTTTGTTTTGCTTGCAATCTTAATAGTTTTAGCTTACTTGATAACTGTTCAAATGTTCAAAGACATCTATGTACGCCTATATGGCTATTCCTGAATCCCAATGTTTGCGAAAATGTTTATAAATACTTACTAACTTAGATATAATAGAATTTTTGTGGGTGATCAAATGGGCAATATCTCTAAAATTTTAGTATTAGTGTTTTCTCTGTTTTTGGTGAATTTAATATTTCCAGCAGTATCATTACAAATTGATTATCCTGCAAATACATCTTATAGTACCAGTACTTGGTTAGCAAGAATTAACTATACTGTTTCTGGAATCGAAAGCTCAGATCTCAAAAGCAATGGTGGTGATATCTTTTGTAACTACAGTATTGATGGCCAACCTGAAACTACTTTGAATGATTGTAGTAATGTTACTGGTTTATCATTAGGTGAAGGTTCTCATAACGTAATAGTTAAAGTATTTAATGAAAGCTCAGTCAATTATCCAAACCCTGAAGACTCAAAACAGGTATACTTCACTTTAGATTTTACTGCACCATCGGTATCAATAACAAGTCCTGCTTCTAATTCTTATTGGAATGTTGCATCAATTCCAGTAACGTTTACATTAAGCGATTCAGGTAGTGGTTTAAATGGAATTTGTGAATGTGGTCATAATAATACACAGTTTAGCTGTAATACTACAGGTACTAACACAGTTACTTATCAAGTAGTTGGAGGAGATGGGCAAAAGACAATAACGATAAAGGCGTATGATAATGCAGGAAATGAAGGACAAGACAGTGTTATGATAAATTATGATACAACTGCACCATCAGTATCAATAACAGGCCCAAGTGTTAATGGTAGTTGGTATAATAATCAGAATTTAGTAATAAATTTCACGGTTAATGATGCAAGTCCTGTAAGTTGTAGTTGGCAGACCACTACAGGGACTCCTAATAGTGGAATTGTTTTGAATTGTGCTAACGATGGATCACTCAACCAGATTAGTGGAGTTACATGGTCAACAGGCCTGAATGTTATAACAATTACAGTAACAGATGCAGCAGGAAATAGTAGAACAGAAGCAAGGTCCTTTGGAATAGACACAGTAGTTCCAAGCATATCAATAAGCTCACCACCAAATGGTTCTTTACATGGTAACTCGAATGTTGCTATACAATTCAATGTAAATGATGATTTATCAGCTATTAATCAATGTTGGTGGAGTAATGATAGTGGAGCAACAAATACAACTGTTTCATGTGGAAGCGGTTCAGGTACAATAACAGGAGTAAATTGGCCAGATGGAGTAAATAACGTAATACTTTATGTGAATGATAATGCAGGCAACATTAATCGTGCAGCAGTTCAGTTTACTGTTGACACAACCCCACCAATAGTAACTATAACAAGTCCTACAAATAATAGCTATATTGATAAATCGAGTATCAATATAACATTTGTAGCTAATGATGCAACAAGTAATTTAGTGCAATGTAAGTACTCAATCAATTCAGGAATACCTACGAGTATCGATTGCTCAACAGGTCTTATTCAGTTAAGTGGTTTAGCCGATGGAATTTACGTAGTAAATGTTTCGGCTGAGGACGAAGCAGGAAACATCGGATGGACATTATTAGTTATGACAATAGACACATATAAGCCTTCTGTAGAAATTACTTCACCAAGTTTAGATAATATCTATTTCAATGACCCTAACTTAGTTATTCAGTTCAGTGTAAGTGATTCAAACGTAGGAAATTGCTGGTATAGTGACAATAACGGGCCAAATCAGTCGGTTAGTTGTGCAAGTGGACAGATTACTGGAGTTACTTGGACTAATGGTTGGCACACAGTAGTCTTGTATGCAAGTGATTTAGCAGGCAACGTTAATAGTACAACAAGAACCTTCTACATCAACGGAAGCGCCTTATCACAAACACTGAACTTAGTTGAAGGCTGGAATCTAATTTCTTTCAACATAACACATCTTAATGCAAGTCCTGAATCAGTATTTGCACCAATTATTGACAAAGTAAGAACAGTTAGATTCTATTATAATGGTACATGGTATGATTGGACACCAAACGTAGGTGGAACAATAACCGAGCTCAAGCCGGGTTATGCATACTTTGTTAATGTAACTCAACCAACAACTTTAACAGCAGTTGGATATCAGGAAACAGTTACAAGTAATGGAGGTGCAGGTACTCCAATATATCCTTTCCAAATACAGGTTCATGCAGGTTGGAATTTATTAGGAGTATATGTCAATTCAACGATTTCAGGCTTCCCTAATAGCATGACAATAGGTCAAATAGTATACCCATTCCAGAACGGAGTACCTGTTAAAGTCATGCAAGGTACAGGTATGCCAATATCGACACCAAACGGCTACAATACGCAGATAGCGATAGGCGAAGGTTTCTGGTTCTATTCTTCTACAAGCGGTGCATACTGGCCTAAGGTGTAGTGACTAAGGAAAAAAGTTGGCAGGAATAGTTCCTGCCTCTTTTTTTGTTTTTTATGAGCCACTGTTCAAAAGGAGGCAATAATCATGATTGCATTAAATAATCCTAATTATCTGAAATATTTTTTATTAGTGTTAACTATATTAATTGTGTCAAATTCTTTACAGTTTTCTCAAACTCCTCCAAGTTTTCCAACAACTTTTTATGGAGTTATAACTTCAGTAAACGAGAATTCTACACATCCACTTAATGGCCAAATACTTAAAGCAGACTTGAATGGCAGTATTTCAACCACCTTAATAGGTGACGTAACTCTTTACAACTGCGGTTCAAATACTTGTAAATATTACATAGTTGTTTCAAGGAATTCTGGAGATACTTCTACAAATGTTAATTTTTATATTAACAATAATCCAATAAATAGTTATATTTCATCAGGTTCTCCTACTTTTAGTCCAGGTGGAGTAGTTAGATTAGACTTCTCAAATGTTCCTGCGAGTTTGTTTGCGTGCTTAAATAATTGTACTAGCCAAGGGCAGTCCCAAGGTAGTGGCACAGGTACAGGTACAGGTGGTGCTCCAGCATCTTATACCTCTGGCTCTAGTGGAAGTGGAGGCGGAGGAGGCGGTGGTGGAGGTGCTGGTGGGTCTTTAACAAACGAGACAGAGTCAGAAGGTAAAAAAGATAGAAAAAACGAAACTGCAAAAAAAGATGTTACTATAGAGAAAAAAAACATTCGAGACTCTAGTATAACTGAATTTGTAATATATGTTCGTGAACATGAAGGTAATGAAAGCTCTATTAATGTGAAAATTAATGAATTAGGCAGAAAGGACTTAGTTGTTCAAGAAACTAAAATTTTTGATAAATACGAAATCGTTGTTAATGGAACAAAAGGAAATATCTCAAGAGGTAGGTTTAAGTTTAGCATACCTAAGGAATGGTATTCAATAAATGGATTAGACCCATTTACTACAAAAGCATTTCTCTATGAAGACAACAGATTAGTTGGCAAAGAGTTGATTCCTTTAGGTTCAGATGATAAATACTATTACTTTGAACTCGATTTAACTAATTTGAAAGCGAAAACAGAAGTTTCTGTAGGAGCAAGATCACTGAGTCAAATCAAGTTGACATGTGTTACATTAGGATGTCCCGAAGGTGAAGAGTGTAAATTAGTTAATAATGAAATGAAATGCGTTAAGAAAGAGATATTCCAGCAAGAAATAAATTTGCCAGGAATGCCAATTAAGCGTGATGAATCTATTTTATCCATAGTTATTCCAATATTAGTAGTTGGGTTAGTTGCGATAGGATACTTGCTTTATAGGAATGTAATTGGTAATCTATCCAAACAGAAAAATCTAAAGACCAAGTAATTTCCATGAGAAACAGAAATTTTTCAAGACTTTTAGTTATTTCAATTGTTTTTTTTACGTTTTTGTCTTCTTGTAGTATTTCAGTTAATGTTAGTGATTTAAAGGTATTAAACTTTTTACAAAAAAGCGAAATTGAGAAGCTTAGATTACATGAATTAAATTATGGCAATCAGAAATATTTTCTGGTTTTTATTGATGACAAGCCTTTACTTGCATTAGTGGAAAATAATAATGAATATTATCATATTGAAAATAAGGATACGCTTTTAGAGCTGTCAAGGCTTTACTACTTAGAAAATATATATTATTCTTTATCAGAAAAAGAAGCACTTAAAGCACAATTAATGAAATTTAATTTTTCTTTATATCAGCCATATGATTACAAATATTTATCTTTTCATGCGAAGAATCCTTTATACGATTGTCCTGAATCTTTTGATCTAAAAAGAGAAAACAATTATTCACCATGTAACGATTTAGAAGCCTGTAAGTCTTATTTCATTGTTTATTGTATGCAAAGGGGATGTGATGCTGGATTATATGCGTCTTCAATGTTCCGATACATTACTTATATAGACTTGTTAGAGCAAAACATAACATTATTACATAATTCTTTGGATAGCTTACAAAATTCAACAAATCTATTTCCCAATGCAAAACAGAGTTTAATTATTGCACAAAGTGTTAATAAATCAATAGACATTTTAATGAGAAATAGGTTAAGGTTACCAGATGCAAAAGTTCCTTTAGACGAATGCCCCAATTGTGCTGGTGTTTGTTCAATAATACCTGCAGACATTAACTCATTAAACTTTATAATTAATTACTTGAGAAATATTTCAGAGTTTGAAGAAAAAGCCGAATTAATGGTTAATTATCTTGAGCTAGGCTTGATAAGGGCTAAAAATTATGAGAAAGAAATTCTTAAAGAAAAACTCTCTAATGATTACAGTTCTTTCGAGAGGTCGTTGAATATTTCGAATATTGTGAAAGGATGTGATTATCTAAACATGAGAATAGAAGATAATTCATTGAAGAACGAATGTAATCTTCTCGAGAACCTTAGAGCAAAAGTTTCATTAAACATTAACAATGCTGATAAAGAATCATATGTGGTAGAAATTTCACAGTTAAGAAAGTTAACTGATTTTTTAAGCAATAAGTTATCAAATTATACTGAAATAGTTAAAGATTTTGATGATAAGATAATCAAATTTAATTCTGAAAAATTTGTTAAAATTGCAATGGTCAAGGCAGAATATTCTGAACCATTTTACGATGAATTCGTATATTCTATTGAAAATTTGAATAACAAAATATTTGTTAATAATTCAATTAAGAAATTAACTTTAAATGAGATAAAAAATTACACAGAGTACGTAGATTCAATTGATTTCAAATCTATTTATGAGACAGAAAAACTCAAACAGAGTCTATTAGCTAAGATTATAGTAATTTTTGTAATTAAGTTGGTCTTAATAATTTCTTATTTTCGTGCAGAGTATTTCCTTGACAAACTACAAATTTCTAAAAAGCATTTAAACTCATTTAGGAATCTTGTTTTTATTCTTATTTTTATAAATTTGTATATTTTGTTCTATTTTTCGTTCAAGCTTTATCGAATACTTGAAATAACCGATTTATGATGCAATTAGATGCAGTTTCTTAAAGTCAACGTGCTTTTATACTAATCGAACAAAATTTTACTTATTCATAATTGTGAATTTTATTACCATTTCGTAATAATAATTTTTAAACAAATTAAGTTTGGTTATTTCTGCTTATTTAACTTGCTAATTGATTCACTAATTTTTTTGTTTTACATAGAATGCATAACCATAATCAATGAATATCAAATTGAGGTTTATTGTGCAAAAATTTTTGCAAAAAACTTTTTCAAGATATGTAGTTAGGTTCTACTTATGAATCAGAAAAATGATTCGAGAGAAAGTAGAAGTAATAATCTAAAAGATGACTGGAAAGAATTTGTTATTGAGTTCAAGAAAGAGCAAGCACTTTTACTTATATTATTGACGATGGGAATTGTACTAGTTTTTCTTGTTTTTAGAAATTAGTGTATAATCTTATTTTCAGAAATAGTTGTCAAAGAACTTCTTTTGAGAAATATGAATTTTATTTTAGTATGATATCAAATCAACTTTAATATCAAATTATACTTTATTGTTTGAAACAAACAGTTCAAAGAGAATAAGGATCACATTTTGTAAGTATAATAATTCTAAATCATTATGAAATAATTCTTTGAAAAAATCAAGAAAAGAGCTTCTAAATTTTTTACTTTTTAAAACATATAGGTTTTATTAAAGTGTTAATAATATTTTATTATGTCTGAT
>JAVZJF010000024.1:0-9694 GCA_038870935.1 Candidatus Anstonellales archaeon
CGGTTATTTTTTTCATCCTTACTTCAGTGTACCTCATTGCTGCTGCGTCATCACCATCAATAGAACCAAAATTCCCTTGGCCATCGACTAAAGGATATCGCAAAGAGAAATCTTGTGCCAATCTGACTAAAGTTGAATAAATTGCAGAATCACCATGCGGATGAAATTTACCTAAAACTTCTCCAACAATTTTTGCACTCTTCTGAAACGCTTTATTGTAAGTCAAATTTAAATTATACATTGCAAAAAGTATTCTTCTCTGCACTGGTTTCAGACCATCATATATGTTAGGCAAAGCTCTTCCAACAATTACGCTCATCGCATAATCTATATACGACTTTTTTAATTCTTCTTCAATTGGCTTTTCAAGAACTGTCAAGAATATCAACTCTCAGAAAATTATTTAAAAATTAAACGTCCAACTCAGCTTCTTTTGAGTGTTGCATGATGAAATTTTTTCTTGGCTCAACCTTTTCTCCCATCAAAATTTGAAATAACTCATCTGCTTTCATCGCATCTTGAATTGTTACTTTTAGCAACGTTCTTGTTTCAGGATTCATAGTTGTTTCCCATAACTGTTCTGCGTTCATTTCTCCAAGACCCTTGTATCTTTGGATGTGATAAGAATCTCTATCGCTCTGAGACTGTAAAAATAGTTCAAGCTCTTCATCAGAATAAAAATATTTTTCAAACTTACCTTTTTTTACTCGATATAATGGTGGTTGGCTGATGTAAATAAAACCATGCTCGATTAATGGTCTCATGTATCTGTAGAAAAAAGTTAATAACAAAGTTCTAATATGTGCACCATCTACATCAGCATCTGTCATTATCACTATTTTTGAATATCTTCTTAAGTTAATGTCAAAAGATTTGTTATCTTTGTTATCTCTGTTAGCTTTGTGATTTCCTTCAATAATTTCACTAAATGTCTTATTTTCTTCTTTTGCTTCTCTTGCGTTAAGATTTACTCTTTTTGTATTATTTTCATCAGCATTATTAGAAAATTCAATTATTCCAGTACCTATAGCAGATACCAAGGCCTTTATCTCCTCATTATTCAGCATTTTTGAAATACTCGCCTTTTCTACATTGAGAATTTTACCTCGTAATGGCAAAATTGCTTGAAATTCTCGATTTCTTCCTTGTCTCGCAGTTCCTCCTGCAGAATCTCCTTCTACTATAAATAGCTCTGCTTTTTCAGGATCTTTTTCTATACAGTCTGCTAATTTTCCTGGTAAAGATAATTCAAGGTTTTTCTTACTTCTTACTAATTCTTTTGCCTTTTGAGCAGCAATTCGTGCATTATATGCATTTATACATCTTTCTATAATCAATCTAGCAACACTTGGATTTTCTTCTAAAAATCTTGAAAAAAAGTCATAAAATTCTTTTTCAATGAAACTTTTTACTTCCGCATTCCCTAGTTTTGTTTTTGTTTGTCCTTCAAACTGAGGTCTTTTGACCATAACAGAAATAACTGCCACTAAGCCTTCTAAAACATCATCTCCAGAAAACCTTTCGTTATTGGTCTCTTTTAAATAATTATTATTTTCGGCGTATTCGTTTATCGCTCTTGTTAAAGCAGCCTTGAAACCAATTACATGAGTTCCTCCTTCAATCGTATTTATATTATTTGCAAAAGATAAAATTAATGGGCTATATCTATTTGCAAAAACCAAAGCTATTTCAGTTTTTATACTATTGTCAGAATTATTAAATTGGAAATCTATGGGTTTGTGCAAAATTTTAGATTCAAGAGTTTCTATGTATTCAATGATTCCTCGAGTAAACAAAAACGTTACATGATAATTGTCTCTTTCATCAATCAACTCTATTTTGGTGCCTTTATTAATATATGCTAATTCTTTCAACCTTTTTTCCACAATCGTTCTGTCAAACTCAATATCTGAGAATATTTCTTCATCTGGTTTAAACTTTATTATCGTACCTGTTTCATCAGGATTATCTAATTCTTTTACCTTAGTTAATTCTTTAATAACTTTGCCTCGAGAAAATTCGATTTGCCATAAATATCTATCTCTTTTAACCATCGCTATCATGTGTTCACTCAACGCGTTTACACAAGATGCACCAACTCCATGCAGTCCTCCAGAGATAGTATATGCTTTCTCATCAAACTTACCACCAGCATGTAAAACTGTTAGAACAACTTCTATAGCTGGCTTTTTTTCAGTGGGATGAATGTCTACAGGTATTCCTCTACCATTATCGTAAACTTCACAATAATTGTCTTTTGTTAAAACAACTTTTATGTGATTACAATACCCTGCTAAAACCTCGTCAATGCTATTGTCAACAATTTCATATATTAAATGATGTAATCCTCTTATACCTGTATCTCCAATGTACATCGCAGGTCTTTTCCTAACTGCTTCTAAACCTTCCAAAACTTTTATTGATTCTGCTGTGTATGTTGAATTAACGTTTTTTTTATCTAAAATATTTGAATTTTCCATTTCAAATCAACCTAAATATCGATGAACATCATGAAAAATCATCACTTATGTATTACTCTTTTATTAACTAGTTCATTGACAATTAAGTGAATAACAAATCTTATCATGATATAAAAGGCCTGTTAAGATATTTTTAGAAACATAATAATAATGTAAATCGTGCTTAAAAACGTATTTGTGGGAATTTCTATTCAGAATTTATTTGCTCAATGATATCATTAGTTTCAATGATTTTTATATTTTCAAAATTTTCAAAAAACTTGTTAATATTAGAAATGTCCCTCCTTAAAAAGTCTTTGGCTCTATCGTGATTTATTGATACAGCTTGTGCAAAATCAATAAAATAAGGCTTATCATTATATAATATATTATATTCACTTAAGTCAGAATGAATTATACCTTTCTTATACAGAATTTTAATATATTTGATAATAGTGTCGTAATCCTTTTGTGTAAGAAATTCCTTAACATCTTTTAGTTGTGAATAAGGAATTCCATTTTCACCTAAAAATGACATAATATTAACATTTTTGATTCTGTAAATTGGTTTTGGTGCTATTTCTGTGTCACATAAAACTTGCAGTGCCTTAAATTCTTTTGATGCCCACAAATCAATAAGTGCATCTTTCTTCTTCAATTTTATCATCATCGAATTATCCAAATAGTCATGAATTTTATGAAATTGGTTTGTGAAAGTTCTAAAAATCTTTATCGCAACGTGATTAGAATCATAATCAGTACCTCTAAAAATATCTGCTTCTTTACCTGTTGAAACGCAATAATCGATGCTTTTAATTACTTTACGTCTGAATAAAGAATCCAATACTAATAAAGTTTTCTTATCAAAAACGCCTTGCTCAATCTTAATTTCAAATTTATATGCTTTTTCTTCTCTGTCAGGCAACTTTTTCTTCCAGTACCTTAAGGCCATTGGCTCACCAAATTGAAATAGCTGTTATAGATTATCTAACGATAAGCTCATCATCGTTTTGGCCAGTACCTATGTATTTAACTTTAACTTTTAATTCTGCTTCAATTTTTTCAATAAATTTGAAAGCATTTTCACTTACTTTACAAAGTTCTGCAAAATTTTTTAAGCCTTTTACTTCAGAAAATAAAACATCTAACTTAGTTAAAGCTATACATGTTGGTGTATTCATCATTACAGCTTTTCTCAAATCATCAAAGTGTAAATCTTTCGAAACTCTTCGCATTCTACCTGTAACTGTTCCATACTCTTCTAAACCATACTTTTTTATCTCATCTATAGTTAGTTCATTTTTTAATGGCCCGTTACCAACTCTCGTAGTATAACTTTTCATAACCATTATTATTTCATTTACAGCCTTAGGACCTATACCAACGTCAGATAGAAATGCAGAAACAGAAGTATCTTTTGAAGTGACATATGGATAAGTTCCATGATAGTTAGATAACATAAAGCCTTGAGAACCTTCCACCAAAACTTTACTGTGCTTTTCCAATTCTTCTCTTACATTACACAGAAAATCCTTTAACTCAGAATAGTCTTTTGCTAATTTCAATTTTCTTTTCACTCTTTCTTCCATAGCAGGACCACAACCTGTCTTAGTCGTCCCAATCACCTTTGCTTGCTCAGATGCCATTTCTAAATTTAAATGCTCTTCAGTTATAATTCCTGTATTATAATCTATATGAACCCTTCCTTTGTCTATTTCTAAATTTTTTATCTCGTCAAACAAAACCTTAGGATTAACGAGTACTCCAGCCCCAATATACAGTTCTGCATCAGAATCTAAAAATCCAGAAGGTAATTGACGCAAAGCAAATTTTTTGCCATTATGATAAACACTGTGACCTGCATTAGGCCCTACTCCTGCTCTAACGTAAGCAGAATAATATTTTTTACTCGCAAAATATGATATAATTTTTCCTTTACCTTCATCACCATATTGAGCACCAAATACTACATCTGCTTTCATTTCACCACCTACTAAAAAATATTCTAATAGCAATATGTTAGCAAAGAAGTGTTATTAAAAATATTATCCATTAAATTAAGCTTCATGAATATTTATCAATTAATTGATTATAGATTTCTAATAATTTTTCCTTTACTCTTACTCACTTTTGCCATACTTAATATTCCAAATCTAAAATTAGGTACAGAATTTACAGGAGGAACTTTAATAATTGCAGTCACAGATAAACCTATAACAACAACAGATCTGGAGAACAAGTTTTCTAATTATTCAGGAATAACATCAAATGTTTATGAAACACCTAATGGTTATCAAATAGAAATAGAAATCAAAAAGAGTGAAGAAATTGAAAAAATTGAAAAATTGAAAAACGAGTTAAATGACATGTTTAATAATTACACAAATGCACTTTTTCAGGGCAATTTAACTGTTGTTAAAGAGATAGAGTATAAGATAAGACTAAAAGCACAAGGATATTTCTTGGCAACAAATCATTCGTTGAATAAAACTGTTGAAGAAATGAATATGAACGAAATAGATTTAGAAATAGGAAATGCATATAACAATTTCTTAAATAATTATTACTCTGATATTGAAGTAATTCTAAGAAATGAATTTCAAGTAAGTTCACTGTCTATTAATACGATAACACCCACACTATCAGAAAGATTCATTCAAGAAGCAAGGAATGTTTTCATTTATTCAGCTATAATAAGTTTTATTATTGTCTTTGTTTATTTCAGATCTTTTGTGCCTGCAATAGCTGTATTGTTAGGAGCAGCTTCAGACATTTTAATTGCATTAGGCTTCATGGCCTTTTTTAACATTCCTCTAACTTTTCCTTCATTTGCTGCTTTGTTGATGCTCATAGGATTTTCTTTAGATACAGATATGTTATTAACTATTAGAATTCTTAAAAAGAAAGAATTGCCTGCTAAAGAAAGGGCATTTGATGCCATGAAAACAGGAATAACTATGACAATAACTTCATTGCTGTCTTTTTCTTTGCTTTTTATTATCTCAAATTATTTAAGAATTTCAACGTATTATGAAATAGCAGCAACAGCAATCCTAGGACTGATAGGAGATATTTTTGCAACTTGGTGCTTAAATGCCGTAATTATACTTAATCACGTTGAAACTTTGGAAAAGAAGAATAAATAGAAAAGATTTTCATTATGGGGTTAATATTATGGCGGAAAAAGCTAATGAGAAAAAAAACTTGAAATATATTCTATCTGAGATTTTTTCATCGTGGAAAGTCAGGATATTATCAATCTTAGTATTACTTTCACTAATTCACATCTCACTTAATGGCATAAGATGGGGAATAGATTTCATAGGAGGAACCAGAATCCCAATCACACTTGAGAAAAAAGTTGATAAAGAAACATTAGATGAGTTGATAACTAAGATTAAAACAAGAGTAAGTGGCTTT
This sequence comes from Candidatus Anstonellales archaeon, assembly GCA_038870935.1. Classification (GTDB taxonomy): domain Archaea; phylum Micrarchaeota; class Micrarchaeia; order Anstonellales; family SKW190; genus SKW190. The sequence continues at coordinate 5,880 of JAVZJF010000024.1, forward strand.
GGACTAACACAAGTCAAAGTCAAAGCTGTTGGAGATAACTTAATTTATTTGGAATTACCTGCTGGGAACGAAAAAGAAATTAATTTAGTTGAAAGATTGATAACTCAACAAGGAGTTTTTGAAGGTGTTGTGAATGGCAAAGTGGCAATTTCAGGCAATTCTATAGTTCAAAGCACTATAATGCCTGTAAGTCCAAGTGAATTAACTAATCATAGAGCAGACTGGGGAGTAAGACTTAGTTTAGATACTAAAGGAAATTTACAATTTGCTCAAGCAGCAAAAGGACAGGCAAATAAACAAATCTACATGTTCTTGGATAGACCAAAAAACTTTCTTGTTCTAATAGATGATAACTTCTTTAAAAATTATACATTGCAAAAGACCATGTTGATATATGCACTTTATGATGCACTGAAATACGAAGATGATAATTCTGACTTTATGGCTTTTTCTGGATTTAATATTAATGAGTACGTTAATTCTTCCTACAGTTTATTAATAATTGACAAGAAAATGGAAATTCAGCTAAAGGATGATTTACAAAGATATAATATTTCATATATGGTTTTTGATTCTACTGAACCAAACATAAATTACATTCCTCAATTGAATTCAATGTATGTGAATGAATGGAAAGCTATAGGATTATTAACTTCATTAACTCTTTCACCAGAAGTAACAACGGGTATTCCATCAGCAACAGGTTACGTTATTACAGGCTCAGTAAATGCCTCAAATATTTACGAGAAAAATAAATTGGCTAATGAAAAAACGAAAGAAATTATTAACATTCTTAAAAGCGGTTCTTTGCCTGTTAAAGTTAGTATAGGAAATAAAAAATTGGTACCTTCACCACTGGGACAAAGATTCTTAGAATATAGTTTAATTGCATTGGCATTAGCAATTTTTTTCATATCTTTTGTTGTTGCCGTCAGATATAGAAAAATAACTATAATTGTACCTGTTCTTTTAATTAGTATTTGTGAAATTATTATTTTAGTTGCAATATTAGGTACCTTTACAATTGATTTGGCAACTATTGCAGGTATAATTGCTGCTATTGGAGTATCTGTTGACGCGCAAATAGTTATCACAGATGAATTGCTTAAAAAAGTGCAAAACAGAACCATTGAAGAGAAATTGAAAAGAGCTTATGAAATAATAACAATCAATGTAGTTGTAGCAGTGTCAACTATGCTACCATTGCTCTTTTCAGGGATAACTGAAATCATAGGATTTGCTGTAGCTACTATCTTAGGGTCATTATTGGGAATTTTATTATCAAGGCCTGCTTATTCACAAATAGCTAAATACTTAGTCGAGTCTAATTCTTAACTCAGTTCAACTAAAAAGTTAAAAACGAACAGAAAACCTTAAGTTAATTCCACTTATACTATTAACACCAAAAGCTATACTAGATGAAACTGAAGGAGTTACTCTGCCAAATTCATAGCTAAAGCTATAATAACTCCTACCATATTGCTGACCATACTCTCCTTGAACTGCTGAATAGCCTCCAACCCTTCTTTCTTCAACACCACATCTAATAACAACATCACTCCTTTTACCATCAGTAGCTCCTCTTAGGCCAAAAAAACTAACAGAAGTTGTCGTTCCTCCTTCTTTACCAACATGCACTGTTGGTCTTGTTCGCCATTCGACATCTCCACCAACATAAGTTGCTGTATTATCATGTGCAACTCTAATTGATGCTCTTAAAGGATCTGTATTCATAGAATATGTTCCTTGAGAATCACTAATAGTTATTGCCTTTCTTTCTCCATGTTGTAATGTAATGCTTGTGCTTTGTTCCTTTGATTTATAAAATGATGCTGATGCAGTAATTCCTGTATAATTGCCACTGGAAGTTGAAATAATATAATTTCCTTTTGGAGTTTGTACATCTTGAACTTCTGGCCCATTATTGTAACTTGATGAAAAAACACCTCCTGAAACAGTTGTTGATGAATCATTATTATTTCTTGTATTGAATGCTCTTACATATAAATCCCTTGTGCTTGTTTTGTCACTTTCAGTTCTCTGATGCCTTTCTGTGAAACCTATACCTGTTTGCCTAAAATCAACTCGTGGATTTCTATAACCATATGTATATGCATCATATGTTCTCTCTCTTAATGAGTAAGTACCTTTTTCTTCATCACTTTTCTCATCTCTTGTAATAGCCGCTAATCTTACAGCATCACCTTGCTCCTTGTCAAACTTGTAAATTGTTGCCTCTCTTACCACTCCCTTTGATCCATCATCCGCACGATAGGAAAATAAGTATGAATTATTACTTCCTACACCTGCAATAGCAGTACCATAGAACGAACCCAAAGACTGAGGATTTCCTAACCTTACTCTTGCTCCAAGAAAACCTAATGTAGTGTTAGACCTTTCTCCTGCAATGTCAACATCACGATTCATTGCTCCAACCATATAAGGATGTATTCCTTGTCGCTGTATCCTTAATTTATCTTTGTCGATTCCATAAGCTACTGATGCTCTATTTTGATCGTTTTGTACATATGCACCGGCAACTTCATGTTTTTGGCCTAATGAAGTAACAAAAGAATATTCTTGAAACCTACCTTGGTCGAAATATTGTGCTGTTGCCCTTCTAATTCCTCTGCTTACATCACGATGATAAAATAATCTTCCTTCTAGATTATTATCAAAATTTCCTTTTTGGTCTCTTGACCAAATATCATAATATAACCCTGTTGTACCTAAGATTTCTCCGCTTAATCTTCTAATGCCTGCATAATAATAACTATTTAAATCTCTAGTAATGACTCTTAAGTTAGATCCACTGATTCTTGAAAATCGCTCTTCTACATCAAATGGAGTTATATTTCTTCCTTGGAACTCAGGGAATAGTCTGTAAAATTCACCTTCATTGATTCTTCCAAAGTTGGCTCCAAAACCTCTAGACATGTAATCCACATTACCAGTTAATAATCTTATTATTGATGAGTCATCGCTCATTACTGATCTAAACCTTTCTGTAGCCCTTTGTCTTTCTTGCTCAACCTGTTCTGTTGTCATATTTTTTGTGTCAACTATTCTTTCCATGTATAAATCAGTTAGAGCATTGATTAGAGGGCCACGAATAGCATCTAGCCTTTCACTTAATTGTGTTCTAAACTCACTTGGCGAAAAACTTTGATCAATAATATCGAATCGCGTATCATTACCTTGTCTTACTTGAGTTAATGGTGTAAAATTACCATAATCTCTTAAACTTCCTATTCCAAAACTATAAGCTAAAGTTCTTGGATCAGGTCCTGCAAGATAATCATATCTATCTCTATAAATCTGTTCTGTTCTATCTTCTGATACTCTTGCATAAGTAGTCTCTCCAAATCTTGAAAATTCTAACTCTCTTGCACTTCTTTCACTTTCTCCTGGTTGTGCTTCTCTTTTACCTATATTTCCAAAATTAGTGTAATAAGTACTTCTATCTTGCGAAAATCTAATTCCATAATCCCTTCTACCTAATCTTAAATCAAATTCTTGCCTATCTGTTCTATCACCAATAGGATTTGTTACTGCATTAGGTTCACTTGTTAAATCTACTGGATAAACTAATGAATTTCTTTCAATTCTTTGTGATAATTGAATAGAATCCCTAGAATAATGAATTTGTCTGTACACTTCTCTTATCTCTTGGTCAATTAACACTTGTGCCTCTGCTCGCAAATTTCTTAATGCAAAATTTTGTGTAGCGTTTGGAATTCTCAGTAATTGCGATGTCTCTTGATTTCTTTCACCCATTCGAGTCAAATAAAGAGTACCTGAAAGAATTGAATCAA
>JAVZJF010000025.1:0-5325 GCA_038870935.1 Candidatus Anstonellales archaeon
TATTTTTTTTATTCATTATTCAATGCTCTTATATAAACTTGTTTGGTTTCATCAGCTACCTTATCCCATGAAAATTTTTTAACCTCGTCTATTTGCAAGTTATACATTACTTTTTTAACTACAGGGTATTTCAGAATTCCTAGTATAGTATCTGCAATTTTATCTGTGTCCCAAAAATCAACCTTAAAAGCTGTTTTTATTACTTCCGCAACTCCTGAAGTCTTAGATATTATTACTGGTGTTCCTGCAGCAATTGCTTCCAAAGCAGCAATACCAAAAGGTTCTGATGAAGAAGGCATAACGAATACATCAGCTAAAGCATAAATACTTGCTAAATGTTCTTCTTTTACATATCCAAGAAAAATAACGTTATTAATAATATTAGAACTAATAGCTATGTTAATTAGTTTAGGTAATAATTCCCCTTTACCTCCAATAACAAAAACTACGTCTTTCCTGTGCTCAAGTACTTTTTTTGCAACCTCTAAGAAATATTCAGGACCTTTTTGAGGAGTAAGCCTGCCTATAAATAAAACTATTTTCTTATCTTTTAAATGTAAAGCCAAATCATCTCTTAACAACGTTTTTTTAGTATCATTGGAAACATTCATAAAATCCTCAAAATTTATACCATTATAGATCACAACTATTTTATTTGAATTTGCTGAATACTTCTCAATTAACAATTCTCGCATTCTACGAGATACTGCTATTAATTTATCTGCGTTTTGAACGCCCAACCGCTCAATGTCACAAATATAATCCCATGGGAATGTGTTTCTGTCATACTCTGTAGAATGAAATGTGTGCACCCATGGAATATTTAAAGAAAATTTTATCATGTTGCAAGTAGGTACGGTAATCCAATCATGTCCATGTACCAAATCATATCTAAAAATAGAATGATATATGGAAACTAATTTCGCGCACAAATGAGTGTATCTTTCTAAAATGTTTATGATATTTGAAGGATAAAGGTTCCTGAATTTTTCATTGCCTTTTTTTACAACTAATGGATTATTAAAATATACATATAACTCACAATCAGTTACTTCAATAATACGAACATTTTCATGAGGGATTGTATATGTAATGCCGACATTAGGTAAGAATAAGTCAATTTTGATCCCTCTTTCAGCTAGTTCTTTCACTAAATTATATGTATGCACGGCTAATCCTCCGACCTTCACAGGAGGGAATTCCCAGCCTATCATTGCAATACGTATTTGTTTTTCCATTGCACAGACCACTTAGTATAATAAATTAAATTTCTTTACTTTAAATTTTATCACAACTATATAATTTAAGATACTTTATTTTTTTAAAGATTAATCTTTATATGTTTATTTGCCTATGCATGGCATAGGGGTTTAAGATGGTGAAAACCTATAAGCACGATTTGAAAGCAATAATAGATTTATTTAAAGAGAAAAAAACTTGGATGAGTATTAAAGAAGTTTCTAATATTCTTAAAATTAATAGAAATGCTACTGCAAAATATTTAGACATTCTTGCTTACGAGGGTAAATTACTTACTAAAGATAAAGGGCCTGCAAAACTGTACAGAATCGTTGAAGAGCTCCCTAATGCAGTGCATGTTAGCGAAATATATGATGACAGTGGAATTCTTATTGTTGATGAAGATTTAAAAATTGTTTATATGAATAGCTATTTTATAAAACAATTTAACCTAGACGAGCAATTAGTAAAAACTCTACTTTTTTCTGATTTTTTTAAAATACTTAAATTTGATAACTTTAAAACACTAAGCAATGCTACTTTGTTTGATACATTTACAAAACTCTTAAAAATTGCCAAAACAAAAGAATTGAAACAAAAAGAATATATATCCTTACAATCTTTCCTTATTACGTTGATCCCTATTCAATTTAACACAAAAAAAGTAGGGGTTTTGTTCTCTTTTCGAAGCAAAAATAGTTTGATACTTTTTTGCCTTAGATTAATTTCATCTTATTTAGAACTTCAACAAATACCTTTTGCCATTACTGATTCTAACCATAATCTACTATTTTCTAATAAACAGTTTAATGAGTTGCTTGGGATTAATTTCACACCAACAAATGAAAATAAAGAATTAATCAAAATTTACTCCGTGTTTAAAACAATTGAAGAACAAACAAATGTTAGAATTGCATTTGAAAGTCTTAAAACTCCTAATAGTAAAATTGAGCTACTAATTAACAAGTATTCATTAGAGATTTATTGTGTAGAGATTAATCCTATTTTAAAAGAGACCATTTTCATTATGATTGTAAAAATAAATGATAAATCAACTTAAAAAATTTTAAGTCTATATATCTTTGGTGCCTATGGACGAAGTTGCTTTCCATAAAGACCTGACTTCATTTTTAATTGAAAATAATTGTTTGTTATTTGGAGACTTTGTTCTAAAAAGTGGCAGAAAATCTCCTTACTTTATAAACACAGCTGTTTTTAACAACGCAAAAACATTAGCCCGTCTTGCAAATTTCTATGCACAAAAAATATATTCTGTATTTAATGATAAGGTCAATATCATATACGGCCCTGCGTATAAGGGGATTCCTTTATGCATAAGCATAGCATTTATGTATTATAACTTATTTAATATCAACGTAGGTTATTTGTTTGATAGAAAAGAAGCAAAAACTCATGGGGAGAAAGGAATTTTTGTTGGACAATTACCTAAAACTTCAGAGAACATAGTTATTGTTGATGATGTTATTACCACAGGTGATACAAAAAAAGAAGCTATAAACCTACTTAAAACTTCTTTCCCTAACACACCTATCCTTGGTGTTTTTGTGCTCGTAGATCGAGAAGAAAGAGTAGATGCTAATAAAACAGCTGTGCAAATTTTTGAAGAGGATATGAAAATTAAAATTTATCCTTTGATAAAAATAACATCCCTTGTAAATTATATCCCTAATAACACACAAAAACATATTGTTCTTGAATATTTGAAAAAACAAGGTATATTATATGAATAGTAATAGTATGCCAAGTCTTGTGAGCAAATTAAAAAACACTTACGAAAAATGTAATTCTGTACTTTGTGTAGGATTAGACTTAAGAATTCCTGAAACTAAAACAACTGAAGACTCTTTAGAATTTTTGTTTAACACATCCCAAGAAATTATAAATTCATTAAATAAAGAACATCTTACCTATACTTTCAAATTTAATTACGCTTTTTTTGCACAATTAGGCTATCCAGGTCTAAAAATTTTATATGAGTTAATTGAAAAAAATAAAAAAGAGAATTTCATTATTTTGGATTTTAAAAGGTCTGATATTGAGTCCACTATGGAAACCTATGCTAAAGAGGCTGTTTTTTATACCCCTGATGCAGTTACATTAGTCCCTTTTTTCGGAAAAAAAAGTTTAATGCCTTTCATAAATTTAAACTCTATTCTTTCATATGTTGTATTGTACCCTTCTAATCAAGATGGGCAATTAATTGTAAATTCAACTATTGAAATTAAAGGCCAAAAAAAAAGACTTTTTGAATATCTTTATGAAAAACTGAATATGTACGAAAATGTAGGATTTGTAATACCTTTCCATGAAACTCTTCTTAAAGAGTTTCATACCTCATACTTACTTTTACCAGGCTTAGGGGCACAGGGATATGAATTAACAAATCAAAAAAAATACTTAACATGGAAGCATAGGGTAAATGTTAGTAGAGGTATTCTATATCCAGAAAATAACAAAACACTTCTCCAAAGCGCCTTATATTACAACCAACTCCTTAAAATTTAGATAGAGGGTATACTTCCACTATTTTTATCAATATAATTAAAATATTTTATGTAACTATAGTTACATATGACCCACATCATAATTGTATATGATCTTAAGGCAAAAAGTTCAATAAATTACAATAAACTAAAAAGGATTTTCTATTACTATCTAAAAAAATATTTTCAAAAAAACAATGATATATTTATGCTGTCAAAATCTGCTGTTTTAATAAATGAAAATCACTTGATTTATTTTTTACAAACTGTTAAAAAAATAGGCATAGAAAACATAGAATTTTTTATTATTTATTATTATAAAATCATTAGTAAAAGTGAATTAATTAAATAGTGGAAGTGTGACCCCTATTAACACACTAAAAAAGTTACTTAATATAGTTTAATGCGTTATTAATTAAAACTATTAAAATAACAGCGAATATAGCAGCTGAAAAAAATTTTAAAATAAAGTAAAAAGAATTGGTTTTCCCTATTCTTGCCATAGTGAGGCCTAAAGCAAGTAACAAAAGTACAACAATAGAAAAAGCAACGTAATAAGCATAAAAAGTTTCTAAAAATAAAAAAGGACTAACAATAACCACTGAAATAACGACTGGTGATAGACCGTTTATTATAGCTAATAATAATGAAGAAGTTTCATAATCTCCTCTTAAGAGTGTGCCTTCTAAATTAGTTAATAGCGCAGTTTGCAGTTTTTTTAGTTGTTTTTGTTGTTCTACATGTTCAACAAAAATGCTTCCCCAAAATCCAGAAATCGCCATTGAGATCCCTGCTGTAATTGACAGTATTAAGACCACATAATTATTATCAATCCCTGCGATATAATTTGCAACCAATAAACTAAATGTTGCCAAACATGCATCAAAACTATTCATCAAAAAATATCTCCTCACTATTTTTAAACTGTCAGTTTGTTTAAGCGTTCGAATTAGATGTAAATACTTCTTAAATAATTCAGAAAATAAGCGCATATGATTCACAGCAAGAATATTTACTTGCAAATAATTATCCGAATATATCCCAATTTATTTAAGTAAACATTTTTTTATTTTTTTACAATTACTCTGTCTATATTATGCACAGCACAACCCAAACTTTCAACTGTTTTATAAATTACCTCAGAAGCTAAGTTTGTGCCTGTAATAATAACACTAACTTTTTCAACTTCTTTTTCAATTTCTTTAACTTTTATTTCTACATCTGACAGGCCTTTTATCTCACTAAGTGATAGTGCCATATCTACAATACTTAAATTATTTGGTTTAAGAATGTCTAATTCAATCAAAGTAATTTTGCTCATGATAATTAATCCCAATTATATTTTTTAAATAACTTGCAAATCTACTGAAAAAAGTTATAATTTATGTAATTCTTCGATTAATTGCTCTGCAATGTTTAAGCCTGCGCCTGGTCTCACAATAATTTTATTAACAACATCTATAATAGTTGAAGGGGCAGCATAATAACAATTTCCTCCATTAACTACATAATCACAAGCATTCATAATCTCGAAATCAAGGTCTTCAAATTTGTACACAGGCAATCTGCCTGAAATATTTGC
>JAVZJF010000026.1:0-9601 GCA_038870935.1 Candidatus Anstonellales archaeon
CAATGATGTGTTAGAGTAAACAACTGTTATGTTATTGCCATCGCATGAAATGTGAGGATAGTTTAAAGCACTAGCTGTCTCATTGCCCCATGTTGTTATTTGCCAAGAGTTGCCGTTGTCAGTGCTTCTCGCATATTTTACAGCAGTAGAATTGTAGAGCCAAACGATGTGAATGTAGTTCTGGCCGTCCCTGCAGATTGCCCTTTGATATGGATAAAAGGGGGCTACTTCAGAAAATCCTAAAGAAAAGAAATTTGCTTCGGTAGTATAAGAAATTCCCCCACCACCAGTTATTTCGCCTCTTATTTTCATATTAGTATCATAAAGTAAGAAAGCAGATGTTATATACGTTGAAGAAAAAGAAAATAATAAACTAAATAAAATTAATATTAAAATTAATTTAATTATATTTTTTTTCAATTTTATCAACTCAATAAAAATTTATTTTTAAAGTTACATTTGTTTGGGTAATTTCAATTCGACTTAATTCTATAATATTTCCTGATTGACCTGGTTGGTATTGAAAATTAACATACAGTGTTAATGTTTCAAAATTTATAGTTTCTTCAAAATTAATATTAGAAACTGTTGTTTGACCTGCCATTTGGTTTCCTTGTATTCCCTCACCAGTAATGTTTAATGTTGCTGGAAACTTCCAAAGTAAACCATAAACTCTTTGTTTACCCGAAGCAACGCATTCCTGCCAAATATGATTTTTTGGATCGATTTCAACTAAAGGGCTTTCATCACAAATTGGAGCATTGCTTATTAGTCTATAATAAATTCCTTCTTCTCTACCAGAAATTTCGCCTCTCCTGATATTAAAAATACATTTATTAGTAGAGCCTGTTCTTGCAGTTTCAATTATTCTTTCATTGCATTCATCAAATTGTGATTTAATTGATTTTAATTCTGCTAAATCCATAGAAATTGCAATGTTTTCAAAAACCCAAGGCATCGAAATGGAAGATAAAATTATTAATAATGTTAATATAAACATAGTTTGAATAATTGTAAAAGCTGCTTTCATATTAACTAATTTATTTTTCTAAATATAAAATTATATCAAGAATTATTCACAATAAATTATGTTCTCATCGATAACAAACCCACACTTCCTACAACTAACTTCCCCTAATTTTCTAACAATTTTTTCTGATCCACACTCAGGGCAAACGATTCTCATATTAGAAAGTAAATTTTAAATCTTTTTAAACTTTTTTACTTTTTGATAAATATTTTGCAAAAAATATACACGAAAATGTGAGTTAAGAAATCTATTTAAATACTTCGGCAAATAACTGATTTTTATGAAAAAAAGAAAAAAGCCTGAAGAAATACCAATAGAATTAAAAAAGATTTGTGTAGACACATCTGCATTAATTCATGGAAAAATTAATGAATTAATAAAATCTGGAAAGCTAGATGGCTCAGAGATAATAATTCCTGAAATTGTTATCGGTGAATTACAAGCTCAAGCAGCTAAAGGAAAAGAAATTGGCTTTATAGGTTTAGAAGAAATTAAAAAAATAAGAGAACTTTCTGAAAAACATAAAATTATTTTAAAATTTCTTGGGGAAAGGCCAAGCTATGAAGATATTTTGTTAGCAAAGTCAGGAAGGATAGATGCTTTAATACAAGATATTGCTAAATCAATCAATGCTGTTCTTGTTACATGCGATTTATTGCAAGCCTTAGTTGCTGAAGCACAAGGAATTAAAGTAAAATACTTTGAGTCTTATGAAAAGAAAGGAAAAATAAAGATAGAAGAGTTTTTAACAGAAAATACAATGTCTTTGCACCTTAAAGAAGGAGCAATACCATATGCAAAAAGAGGAACTCCTGGAAATATTCAACTAGTTGCTTTAAGAGAAAAGCCAATGCAAGCAGAAGAATTAGAAGAATTTGTAACTGAAATTCTTGATGCAGCAAGATACGAAGAGGATTCATTTGTTGAACTAGGCGAATATGGAGCAACTGTTGTTCAATTAAAAGATAAAAGAATTGCTATTGCTAGGCCTCCATTTTCTGATGGTTTAGAAATAACCTTAGTTAGGCCGATTGTTAAGCTTACTTTAGATGATTACAAACTTTCCAGCAAACTAAAGGAAAGATTAGAAAAAAGAGCGGATGGAATTTTAATAGCAGGACCTCCAGGCTCTGGCAAAACAACGTTTTCAGCTAGTTTAGCAGAATTTTACTTTAAAAAAGGAAAAATTGTTAAAACCTTAGAGCAACCAAGGGACTTACAAGTACCAAATGAGATAACCCAATATGCCCCCTTAAATGGAAGTTTTGCAAAATCTGCTAACATATTACTTTTAGTAAGACCCGACTATACTGTTTTTGATGATGTTAGAAACATCAAGGATTTTGAACTTTTTGCTGATATGAGATTAGCAGGAATAGGAATGATTGGTGTTGTTCATGCAACAGACCCTGTAGACGCTATACAAAGATTTATAGGTAAAGTTGAATTAGGAGTAATACCACATATAATTGATACAATAATTTTTATTAAAAACGGAAATATAGAAAAAGTTTATTCTTTAAGCTTAACAGTAAGAGTTCCTACTGGAATGACAGAAGAGGATTTAGCAAGGCCGTTAGTAGAAGTAAGGGATTTTGAAACAGAAGCTTTAGAATATGAAATTTATGTTTACGGTGAGCAAACTGTAGTTGTTCCTGTTAAATCTGAGAAAAAATCTGTTTTACAAAAATTAGCATCTGAAAAAATAAAATCTGAAATAAGAAAGTTTGACCCAACAGCTGAAATTGAATTTTTATCTGATAATAAAATTATTGTTAAAGTTAAGAACGAAATAATACCTCGATTAATTGGAAAGGATGGAAAAACAATAAAATCAATAGAAGATAAACTTGGATTATCAATAGAAGTTCAACCAATTGTAGAGTCTTTAGGAAAGGAGATTGAATTTAATATCAACGAAACTGGAGCATACATTGTCCTCTCTTTTGAAAAGAAAATTGCTGGAAAAGTTGTTAACATTTATATTGATAATGAATATTTGTTTTCAGCAACAATAGGTAGAGCTGGACAAATAAAAGTTTCAAAAAATTCTGACCTAGGCAAATCTTTGTTAAGAGCCTTAGCAAGTAAAAAAATGATTAAGACTTTTATTTAGCTATCTTTTTAAGCCTTTGAATTAATTTTTATTTATGCTCCGGTAGCTCAACTTGGATTAGAGCGGCAGCGTCCTAAGCTGAAGGTTGTGGGTTCAAATCCCATCCGGAGCACATTTTTTATTGACATAAATGAAAATAACTATAAGAAAAATATATACGACTTTTCAGAAATATATTAGTAGCATATCTCTAAACCTTTGATAATTCTTTATTTGCCTCGCAACCAAATTTAGATACTTTTTCATACTCCCACGCTGCTTTTATGTAATCGCCAGGATTTACTTTAGCTTTTCTGTCAAACACCATAATATCCTCTATTGATTTAGTATCTGAATTTATTCTATTTTATAATATCAAATTAACTTCTATACCAGAGGAAGTAAGAAATAGAAGTATTGGAGAGGTTATAGAATTACCAGGAGTCTTAATTAAAAAAAGAAGATAGTTTAGATTTGATTATTTATCCTATAAACATGTCTGTGACCTGCCCACCATTCAAAATCTATTTCTTCTAGCTTACCATTTAACCAATTCAAAGATTTAGGCATATTCAACTTAATCAAGAAAACTTTAAATTCTTTATAATTTTTTCCATTATATAACTAAATTTATCTTAGTAGAAAATACTTGTTTTTTAATACCAAAAATTAAATTATCATAGTAAATCATCTAGTTTAAATCTTAATTCACATTAAAATCTTGTAAATAATAAATATAAGATTGTGAAATATCTGCATTCGGAGCATTTAAAGAAAAAAAGCTTTTATATAAAGTTCTTTATAATTAAATTATGCCAAAGGATAGAATAAAAACAGGTATATACGGTCTGGATGAATTAATAGGTGGTGGCCTATTGCCTAAAACATTAAATCTTTTAACAGGTACAACTGGAACAGGTAAAACTATAACAGGTTCTCAATTTATTTTTGCTGGATTAAGAGATTATAATCAAAATGCTGTTTATGTTAGCTTTGAGGAACCAATAGAAAATATAAAAGATAATTGCCTAAGCTTTGGTTGGGATTTTTCAAATTATGAAAAAAAAGAAAAAGTCGTGTTTGTAAGATATGACCCCTTTCACGTAGAAGACATTTATGAACTAATAGAAACTAATGTTAAAAAAATAAATGCAGAAAGAGTTGTTATTGACTCGATTTCTGCTTTAGGTTTATATGTTAGAGACCCACCAGAAATAAGAAGAATGATTTTTAATATTGCATTTTTGTTAAGAAAGCTTAACTGTACAAGCATTTTAGTTTCTGAAATACTTCCTATGCAATAATCTCTTTCAAGATTTGGAGTAGAAGAATTTGTAACTGATAGCGTAATTGTTTTATACTATAATAGAGTTGGTTCTCAATTCTCAAGGTCTTTAACAATTTGGAAAATGAGAAACTCAGAACACTCAAACAAAATACATCCTTATAAAATAACAAATAAAGGAATTGTAGTATACGCAAAAGAAGAAGCGTATGTGAAGTAATATATATGAAGTTTTTCTAAATTTAGTTATATGCCTACCTCAGAATATTTTACTTTAAAGAAAATTTCAATAAAATTTTTTGGAAAATTAGCAGATAAGTTCTCTAACAACTTCATAGCCTTAAAGCATGCATTGGTAACTGCTAGAGCTAGAGTTTTGTTTAGAACTTATTTATCCATAGCCTTTTTCTTTTCATTTATTGTTTTTCTTTTTACATTTGTATTTACCTTAGTAGTTTCAATAAACCTTGGCCTAAATCTAGCTTTTACCTTATTTGGCTTAATTGTAGTCCCATTATTTTTTTCGTCATTAACCTTTTTTCTTTTATTTATTTATCCATTCACAATATCTAAAAGTCGCAAAACTGATATAGAAGCAAACCTGCCATTTGCTTTAACACACATGGCAGCAATATCAGAGTCTGGAGCACCTCCCTTAACCATATTTAAAATTCTTTCTCAATTTAAGGAATACGGAGAACTTGCAAAGGAAGCAAAGGAAATAACAAGAGATGTTGAAGTTTTTGGTTTAGATGAAATTAGCGCCTTAAGAGAGTGCGCATCAAAATCACCGTCTTCAGAATTTAAAGATGTTTTAGAAGGAATGATTACAACAATTCAAAGTGGAGGTAGCTTAAAGTCTTATTTAATTGAAGAATCTGGAAAAGCAATGTTTGAATATACAGTTAAAAGAGAAAGATATAATCAAGTCCTTTCTACATATGCAGATATTTATACGGCCTTGCTTATAGCAGCTCCAATGACTTTTATTGTTGTTTTAGCTGCATTAAATATAATGGGTGGTAGTCTTTTTGGCCTTACCACACAAAACCTGATGATATTAGGAACAATTGCAATAGCAGGTTTAAACTTAATATTTTTAGCTTTCCTGTGCCTTACTCAACCAAAAATGTGATTAAATGAGAATTAAAATGAAAAGCTCAACAAAAGTAATAATACTTTTAGTTATAATTGGAGTTTCCATTTATCTTTATAATTTTTTCACAATATTTTATTTACCATTAACTTTGCTTTCAATTGGAGTTGTTATAGCTGGACCTGCTTTATTTGAATATAAAAGATATAAAGAAAATAAGGAAATAGAAGAAAGGTTTCCAGATTTTTTAAGAGATGTTACAGAAAATGTTAAAACTGGGATGACTTTAACTCAAGCTATTACTGCAACGAAAAATACATACTACGGAGCACTGACTCCTCATATTAAAAAAATAACTACAAAAATAGATTGGTCAATACCATTTGATGAAGTTTTAAAAGAATTTTCTAAACAAACAACACCCTTAATTCAAAAAACCGTATCTACCATTATTGAAACTTACGCTGGAGGTGGAGATATAACGCAAATACTAGAAGCAAGTGGTAAAACAATAAAAGAAATTAATAAATTAAGAAGAGAAAGGTTTTCTGCAATTTATAATCAAATGATTACTGGTTATGTTATATTTTTTATTTTTATTGGGGTTTTAATAATTTTACAAAAATATCTTATACCTAGCTTATTTACAGTTACTGCAGAAGAAATTGAAATGGTTAGCCTTGAAGAAGCATCTAAACAATATCATAATATATTTCAATGGCTAATTTTAATAGAAGGTTTCTTTTCAGGCTTGGTTATAGGTAAAATGGCTGAAGGAAATCTATTATCTGGTTTAAAGCATTCTTTATTGTTAATAGCAATAGGTTATGGAGCATTTTTGCTATTTATGTAATCTTTTATTATAAGTTTTAACTATTTTTTATTATGGTATATCCTACGTTATCTCATAGCATACTTTTATTGTTAGGCTTATTAGCAGCTAGTCTTTTAATATTTTCTATTTCTGTTGCGTTAACAACAATAGAAAGAGATTTAACAAAAGCTGAATTAAACTTTATTGCAGACTCTGCTAAAAATAAGATTTTAGAAGCTTACAGCTTAGCTAATCAAACTTCAAACTATACTTATGGAATTTTCAATCTAAGCTTACCTGAAAAAATAGGCAACAAAAAATATAGCATTGCTTTATCACAAAATAGCTTATTACTTAATACTTCTGTTAAAAATCAGCCTATAGAAACAAGCAGGTATCTTGCCATAGATGCTGAATTAAATGGAATTAGCTTTATTCCAGCGTCCATTAAAATAGAAAAGGAAAATGAAAAAATAAAAATAGAGTTGATAAAATGAATCAAATAGATTTTGCAGTAGCTTTTTTGCTTTTAATAAGTATTTTAACCTATTCTTTTCTTTATGTAACAAGCAATTTATCAAAGGATTTTGGCTTTTACGAAACTAAAAGATTAGAGCAATCTGCTGAAACTTTGCTAAAACAGCTTTTTTACATTAAAAATGAAAAAAGTTTAATAACAAATTTTAAAAAAGCCCAAGTTTTATTTACAGAAGTTGGTGGTTATTCGCATAGTGAAACATTAAACATAACGATAAAGCCTACAGTAGATAAAGTTCATGTTTATGATAACTTTTTTAATGAAATTCAATCAACAAAAATAGAAAGTGAAGACAATGTAACCATCTCATTTGAATTAGATTTTTTACCAAAAGAGAAAAAGTATGTTAACGTTTTTTACGAAGGAAAGGCAGACGAGATTACTTATAGCATAGCAGAAGAAAATGATATTGTAAGTATAATTTTGTTTGAAGATGATATTTACGTTCTTTCTCAAGAAAGATGCTTAGAACTTAAAAGCTTAAGCTATGAAAATGCAAAAAATAGATTTGGATTTTTAGACAATTTTAATATTAATGGTTGTGATTATGGCCAAGCCATTCCAACAACAACTAATGTAATAGTTAAATCAATTCCAATCTTAATTGAAAAAGACAATGAAAAAATTTATCCAAGCATTGTAAGGCTAAAGGTGTGGTAATGAAAGGTATGATGTACACTATAGAAGCAGTAATAGGAGCTATTTTAGTTTTAATTGGAATTACTTTTATATTTCCTGCTCAGCAACAAAAAGAATTAAATCTTTTAGAAACAAGCTTTAACTGCCTTATATATTTAGACCAAAGGGGTTTGCTAAGGTATTATGCAGAAAACAACATGAATAACGAACTTAAAGATAGCTTAAAATCTTGTTTACCGCCTATTCTTGATTTTAAATTTAAAATCTGCTCAACATCAAATTGCATAGAAACAACAATTCCATATGATAAAGAAGTTTATCTTTCAAGTTATTTGATTGCTGGAGAAAATACGTACAATAAAAAACTAATCAATCTTTGGGTTTGGTTAAAATGAAAGGACAAATATTTATAATAATTTCTGTTTTAATTTTGATAGCTTTGTACATGACTAGCACATCAATAAAAACTACTAATGTAAAACATGATGAAACATTTTATCAAAGCTTTACAAACCTTAAAAATGAATTAATTAAAACAATAGATCTTTCTTTAATAAATCAAGAAAATTTAGAAGAAAATTTAAATGACTTTATAGATTTTTCAAAAGAAGTTTTTAAGAAAAGAGGTTACATAGAAAAAGTAGAATATTCAATAAGCTATGGCCAGCCAATTGTAATTTACTTAAATGTTTCTTTATCTTCTGCTAACTCTTATTTGCTTGATAGTTTAATAATAAATAGAACGGTATATTCATGAAAGGAGTAGATACTTTAATAGCAAGTGTTTTAATACTTATTATTTTTATCAGCGCTGTTTTCATAACGTTACAGCTTAGTGAACCCTCAATTCAAAAATCAAAAGAAATACTTTTAATGCAAGAAGGTAAAAGCAACTTAATTAACATAGAAAATGCTGTTAAAGAAGTTTTAGCTGAAGGTGAAGGTTCGGTTAGAGTTTTAAAATTTAGCACAAGTGGAGGCTATTACAAAATTGATAATTCTAGCAACTCTATTGTTTTTTCTATGGATTCTTTTTCACAAATAATTGCTGAAGGTGTTTCTAAAATTGAAAACAATATAAACATTACCAGTAAAACTGGAAAAATCTACTTAAATCTTTCTTACGAAAACATTGAAATTATTGGTTGGGGTGAATTTGGAAGAGGTTATCATAGCTTAATCATAAGAAATAATGGTTTTAATGAAACTTCACAAAAGCAAATGATTTACATCTCATTAATTGCACCAACACCACCAACTATTATTACATTTACTGAACAATACAATCAAACTCAAACCTTTGTTTTAAAAGGAACTAGTTTATCGAATCCGAGCAATTTAAATGACTTAGGTATTAACACGTATGACATTATTGAGGCCTTAGAGTTTAGCGGTCAATATGATTATTTTCAAGAAAATACAATAAACATAACTGGTTTTAATACAACTTCACCCAATTATTTAAACAATTTAGATAATCAAAACTATAATGTTACGTCAAGAGTTTTAGAAACTTTACAAGAAAATAATTATAATCAATCTGAAACTGTGATAATTAAAGGCAATTATTTTTCTGGAAATCCTTCAAATTTAAATAATTTAGGCAGTGATTACTATGACATCCAAGAATCTCTTATCTCAAGTTCTTTACAAAATGAAACAATTTTTTATGACGATTTTGAAACATGGAGTACTGCATCAGACTGTAATTTTGGAACAGAATGGACAAGCTGTTTAGATACTACAGATTCTTATATAAGAGGATCAGCTACAGCTGCAAATGGTTCAAGAAGCTTAACAACATATGATTGGGATACTGATAATTTCCCAACAACAGAAGCTTTAATTAAATGCTTAGATTTATCTCCTTATTCAAAAGCATATTTAACATTTTGGTGGAGGAAGAATGGTTTAGATGCAGGTGAATATGGAAGAATAGATATCAATAGTGGTTCAGGTTGGGTTAATATCTGGAATAGTGGAACTGGTTCTACTTCAAGTTTTGCGGAAGCGCAAATAAACATAACAAATTACATAAGCTCTTACACATGCATAGGAATACACGAATTCTCAAATGGTGCAACAGAATGGGTAAATTACGATG
>JAVZJF010000027.1:0-9177 GCA_038870935.1 Candidatus Anstonellales archaeon
TTACTTAAAAGGGAGAAGATTGAACTACCAAAAGGTGGAAAAGAGCCAGCATTTGTTGGAGACCTCAAACAGGTTTCAATACATGATTTGATTCAGATTTATATAGACAGAAAAGGAGTTGGAACTATTTTCATCTATTCCGATGTTGCAGATGGTTATATTGTATTGGGAGGAAATACTGTTGCATGTTGTAAATTTGGGAAGAGAGTCAAGGAAGATGCCTTAATTGATATATTTCTTATAAAGAGTGCACGTTTTAAGTTCTCTCCAGAATTGGATGAGAGTGAATACAAAAGTTGTTCTCTTGTTATTAAAAGAACCATAGAAGACATCAAGATGGAATACTATTATATAAATCTCATTGCCAGCAATTTTGGTTTTGAAAAGAGGCTTATCTCAATAACTCCCAAATTAAAAACGCTTTCTCTTACCTCTCTATTAGACCTTGCTACTCAGAGTAGCCAGAATCTAATCAAAATAGATGAGAAATATCTTCCTCCTCAAGGTGTGAGAATGTCTTTAATCGAAAAGGTTCTTAAGGTATTGAAGGAGAATGAAATAACTGTCGCTGATTGTATTACCAAAATAGGACAGACACCATATTATACACTATTTGGTCTTGTGGAACTTCTCGCACGTAATATAGTTAGGTTGTCTTAAAGGTTGTCTTTGAAGATTTTATGATATTCTTTTACTGTGTTTCAGCAATTGTTTTCACAATTTGGGTATTTAGTTTTATTAAGGGTTTAGTAGAAATATATCATAATCCTCACATTGTTTCTGTATCTAATGCAAAAAATTCTCCTAAGATAAGTATAGTAATTCCAGTAAGAAATGAGGAAAGGAGAGTATCTTATTTGCTTAGTTCAATAGAAAGACAGAGTTATATTAATCTTGAAGTTATAGTAGTAGATGATAATTCTGAGGACAAGACAGTAGAGGTTGTAAGTTCCTTTAGTGGTAAGATAAAGAATTTAAAGATAATAAAATCGGTTAGGCAAGAAGGATGGTGTGGGAAGAACTCTGCCTTAGTAGAGGGATTTAAACATACATCAGAAGATTCAGAGTGGATATTGTTTATAGATGCTGATTGTGAATTAAAGGAGAATGCCCTTAATGCCATTGTGGATTTTGCTATTGATAATTCTATTGATTGTCTATCGTTGTTTCCAGAGGTTAAAAATCAGAGATTTTTTGAAAGACTCCTATTGCCATCAATAGGTGCTATAGTGACTCTCTTTAATTCGCCCAAAAAGGTAAATAGTTCTTTATACAAAGATGCATTTTTAAATGGGCAATTTATTTTTATAAGGAGAAGAGTTTACATTGATGTTGGAACCCACGAGATTGTTAAAGATGCCGTTCTTGAGGATGCAGCACTGGCTTTAGAGATTAAGAAAAAAGGATATAAGATATTTTTAGGCTTTGGAGAGAATGTTTTCCTCATCAGGATGTACGAAAGTTTAGGAGAGTTTATTGACGGTTGGACAAAGAATCTCTATCTTATTATTGGTAAGAGAATTTTAAATTTAGTCAAAATGATGTTTATTATAATAGTCCTCTCATATATTCCTGTTATATGGTTGATTTATGGTATTATTTCAGTGCCAGCTACATTCTCGTATATCTTCATTGCTGGATATATAATTGTACTGTTTTTTCAAATGTGCCTTAGGCACATAAGTGGCACCTATCCATTATATGCCCTTCTTGCACCCATATCCTCTACTATTATCTCATATATTGGATTAAGGTCGGCTTATAGATATATTGCCCAAAAAGGGGTTGATTGGAAAGGCAGGAAATATTTCGCCAGTAGATGATATAATAATTTACTTGTGCACGATTGTAGTGATGCTATTTTATTTTTATTTTGGATGTTATTGTAATTGCAGGTATAATTATTGTGAGTCATTGTCTACTATGTGTTAAGATATATTACAAGAAATTATTTTTATTATTTTTATCCTTATAGCCCTTTTAATTCTTTTTAAATCTCAGAACTTGAACTTGAAAATGATGTGGAAATAGTGGGTGGAATTGGTGTCAGGTACAAAAATGTCACAAAATTGATATCCAAAATGAAAATGATATCCAATAGGTTTTTATGCTGATTTTGGGGATGCTATTATTATATTTGAAAAATTGGAACGGAATTTGCAGGCGAAAACTTAATAGTTGAGGTTTTTATGGATGTAAAAGTTCTTAATAAGGTTAGTGAAATATTAAAGTACAAAATAGATAAGATGGAGATGGAAATGAGTTTTTTAAATAAAGAGATTCAAGCAACTTACAGAGATATAGTAGATATGACTAATCAAAAGTTCAATGGTGAAGGAAATATGGAAATAAGCTCTTCAATTAGTTGGATTACAGATTATAAGCGAAGATTAATAAAATCTATATATGAAAAGATTCATATTTACGCAAACCAGAGAAACAACCTTAATCTTTTAAAACTGAAGATATTAAGTGAAAATCAGAAAAAAGATGCAATTAGCCAAATAGTTGAAAATAAAAGAAGAGATATTCTTTTTATAAAACAAATTAAGGAGGAAGAAGATGTTGAAGAATTATGTGCCGCAAAGCAATACTTTTAATAAACCAAATTTTAGTCCAGTCTTTCCGTATAAATACCTCTATTTCGACAATTATTTTGAGAAATTGTTTAGTTCAAAGAAGCCTTTTTCTATCACAATTAGCCTCTTCGATGGCAGAGTAAATGTAATAGTTTCGACAGAAGATAAAAAGATTACAATAAAAGGTGATAAAATTCTATCTGGTGAAGTTCTGAAACACATTCTTCGCTTTAATGTTGTTAAAGATTATATTATTGAGGTGCTATAAAATGAATATGATTGATTTGTTGTATACTAAATTTAAAGAACAAGGAGAATGTAAATCAGGTTTTTTGATAGAAAGGATATTATATCAGAAAGAGCCTTTTGAGTTCGAAGGTTCAACTTTTAAGGTAGTTACAAGGGATGATTCTACTTTTTTCGCTGAAGTAAAGATATCAAAAAGACTTGTTCTTTTGTATGCTCAAAACCTCCTGCAAAAAAGAGGTATTCTTTTATTGCCAGAACTTATAGAAACTTCGTCCGTTATATTTTTGACCGAAATATTAAATAGGATCGAAGAAGAGTATAAAATAGTCCTTGAAATATCCCCATTCTCCGATGCCTCTTGCATTACAACAACCGATATTCTTGTAAATGTAAGATATCAAAACATTGTTGCCCCAGTCTTGATAAAACTAAACACAATTGTTTTATATAAATTGATATTACAGTCAAATTATAATCCAGAAGAGTTTACTGACTTTAATGTTATATTAAAAGGCGAAAAGAATATTTCTTTGAAGTTGATAGGTAGATTAAAGGTAGGAGATTTTATAAGAGTACCTTCTGATTTTGATGTAGTGATGAATGGGCTAAGTGGTATTCACAAAGTAAAGGTTTACTTAAAGGAGGAGACAATGGAAAACAATGTTGTAAAAGCAGAGGAACTTCCTATCCCAATTGTATTCAAAATAGAACTTGGAAGTCTTACTTTATCCCAGATTAGAGATATCTTGTATCAAGATAAGATATCCGAAATCCTCGGAGGAAAGGAATGTAGAGTAATGATAGGGAATGCTATTATAGCAACAGGAGATATCAATGAAAATCATATCCGTATTTCAAAGGTATTTATCTGAAAGTCGAATTGTGACTTTACTTTTGCTACTTTTGTTATTCTTTATCTTACTACGAATTGAAAAATTATCACCATTACTTATTGTAGGATTTTTAGTTTGGTTTTTAGTTAAAATTAGAAGAAGTGCAATTCAAAAAAACATAAAGGACTTAATATCTATCGTTGAAACAAAAAAAATAGACAATGAGACAAAAGTTTATCTTATAGAATTTGCTGAGAGAAAATATCTAATTTTGGCTAATAATAATTGGGCTTTGAAATTGAGGGAGGAGAAAAGTGATATTAAACAATTATAATTTCATTTTATTTCTCTATTCGTATTCTGAAAAAATAGATATTGATTATGGGACTGGTTTTAAGCCGGGAATATTCCTACTTTTACTTGTCGTCCTTGCGTTTATTCCATTCATAGTAATGATGCTAACTTCATTTGTAAAATTTTCTGTTGTACTTACAATTCTTAAAAATGCAATAGGACTTCAACAAATTCCACCTACATCTGTTATTACTGGACTTTCTATTGTGCTTACAATTTTCACAATGCAACCTGTGGCAACAGAGATGTATGATAATGCTAAAAGAGAGTTTGAGCGAGAAAATTTACAATTAAAAATTGATAATGTGTTAGATGTAATGAAGGCGTTTGAAGCAGCAAAACCGCCTCTTGTAAATTACCTAAAAAGTCATATAGGAGAGAAGGAGCATAGACTATTTATTGATGCAGCAAAAGGGAATTTAAATGAAGACTCTATTTTTCTCCTTGCTCCAGCCTTTGTTATAACACAACTTAAGGAAGGTTTTATATTGGGATTTAGATTATTTATTCCCTTTTTAATGGTAGACCTTATTGTTGCAAATCTACTTGTGGCTCTCGGACTTACTATGTTGACACCACTCACAATATCATTACCGTTAAAACTACTGATTTTTATACTTTCAGATGGCTGGTATCTAATTACAAAAAACCTTATATTAAATAATTGAGATGGAAACCTCTATTTATTTTATTCAACAAAGTCTTTTAATAGTTTCTATATTTATATTACCGCTATTTTTTATCCTACTCATCGCAGGGATTGTGATCTCATTAATTCAATCTATGTTTCAGATTAATGAGAGCTCTATAAGCTTTATCTCCAGATTGTTGATAACTACAATCTACCTTTATGTTACTGGTAGGGATTTTTATAATCAATGTATAACCGTCATAACAAAAATTTTTGAGGGAAGATGAATATAAGTGATATATTTACTATCATTATTACATCATTATTTTTTGGCGTCAGATTTATACCTGTTATAAGTATTTCTGACCTTTTTGGAGGTAAATTTACACCTTTAATAGTTAGATCATCTCTTATTGCGTTGCTCGGATTTTTTAGGTATTTTGTGGCGAATGGCGAAGAGTTAAATTCAACCTTCGGTATCTTTTTTATTTTAAAGGAATTTCTTTGGGGTTTTATAATCTCTTCACCGTTTATTATACTCTTAAAATCTATTATTAACTCAACATCGCTGGTCGAAAATTTATTTGGAAATGTTGGTTCTTTGAATGCCCAGGGGGTTTTTGACGAGAGGTCATCACCATTTGAAACAATCTTTGAAATGATTGTCATTTTATTAATATTTTCTACCGATACTCACCTCTTTTTATTAAATGTTTTACTTAATTCTTATGATCCATTTATTGGCGGAGATATTATTAAACAAATAACTCTTGATATTCTTAAGTATTTTAATATGATTTCGAAAAATGGTATTTGGTATTTTGCCCCTGTGATTTTTGTTGCCCTTTCATCTACGGTTATTCTTGCGTTTGCTGATTTGCTGGGCAACCATTTTAATATGTCGTCACATAATTTTCTTCTAAATACCATCATAATCTTAATTGGGTTCATTCTTTTGTTTAATAAAGTATGTTCGTATTTACTCTTAGATATTAATCGTATCAGATATCTTTCAAATTTGTTTATGAGTATTGCCAACTGATGGAAAAGACCGAAAAACCAACACCTCATAGACTTAAAAAAGCAAGGGAAGAGGGTCAGACATTCTTTTCAAGACCTTTTGAATCTTTTCTCAAGCTTATTATTCTGATTCCAGTCTTTTCTGTGATGGCTAAGTATTATTTTATGGGGCTCAAGGAATATCTTTCCACAGAAGGGATTTTTGATGTTAAAGAAATCATACCAGTTCAGTTAACTTCTAATGTTTTTAATGGATTGGTGATTATGTGTATGTTAATCTGTTTTATATTTTTGCTAGATAATCTTATTCCATTACTGTATAGACCAAATCTACTTTCACCGAAAGGCATAAGTAAAGGACCACTTAATTATTTTCAGCATATAAAGATATTGCATTTGTTTTCTAAAGAAAGGATAATAAAATTTTTTTGGGGATTGGTAAAGGTTCTTATATTTTTAATAGGTGCTTTGATTTTTATAAGAACCAAAATATTCTCAGTACCAGACTCAGTTATTATAGGTAGTTTGCAGCCTTTGGTGATTATGAATAAATTTTATGATATGTTAATCTTATTGTTGTTTATGGGATTATTGATTGGTTTATTTGATATGCTTTATGAAAGACGGAAATATATTAAAGGTCTTTATATGACAAAACAGGAGATCAAAGAAGAATTTAAAAATCAAGAGGGTGATCCAGAGATAAAGGCTAAGCAAAAGAGATTTAGATATATGATACTATTTTCGGACATAAAAAAGGATGTGAAAAGGGCAAAATTTCTTCTTGTGAATCCCACTCACATAGCAATCCCTATAATTTATTCTGACAAAGATAGCGCGCCTCTTATTGGATACATAGGTGTTGATAAAGATGCACAAAAGATGTTAACTATTGCAAATGCGAATGGTATTTCGATAGTAAAAAATACTCCACTTGCGAGGGAATTTTATATGAAATATGAACCTGGTGATGAAATAAATGAGGAACATTATGAAGTTGTTGCGTCTATAATAACTTTTCTCACAAGACTTGAAGGGAAGATAGATTATATAGATATGGATACATAATTGAATAAAATTTATCGTCTAATTAAGTATTGTTGAGGAAAATCTTTTGCGGCCATATTTTTCTTTTTCAAGAGAATTTTTTCAATGGTCAATTTAAAAATTGGTCTTAAGTCGTTATTTTTATTCAAGAGTAAACTCTTTTTCAATCAGTTTATCTCCGTCAAGGGATATTTCAACCTTGTATTTACCTGTAATCATAAATATTGCTAATTCTGTCCCAGCCACAGGCATTATGTATTTTGCGATTAGAGTTGAGCCAGAATTTTCAACGATTATTCCATTGGAAGAATAGGAGGCAATTAAGTTAAAATTGATTTGTGTGTTTACGTCTATATATAGACTCCCATCTGGCAGGTATATTCTCATTCCTAAATTGTGAATGCCTGAATAGTATGAGAATCTACAAGCAATATAAATGTCAACCGTAGAATTTATTTGAAATTTTGGTGTTGTGTCTGATGTAGAAAGCTTTTCAGGGTCGTCAGTGATTGACAGTTCAACTTTTTTTAGGAGGTTTGCAATAGAAGGTATGGAAGATTTTTTGTCTTTAACTGTTTTAGGTGAAAGAAGGGCTAAAGAATTTTGATGAGAATTAAAAAACATCTCATTTTCATAATCCCCACAACTTATTAGGCTTAAAATAAGGAGTATATATAATAAATTCTTCATAATTGAACCTCCATTCCTAATTATTGATATGTCATAATTTATACCAATTTAATTTGTGAGATAATGTATTGAATTTATTGCAAATTTTGTTATCCTGAGGCAACTGATGTGGTAATTATTACCACATTTGGGTATATCCCACCACAAAAGATTTGACTAATCGAATAATTAATCATAGTAGTTTTTTGTAACTGGCACTTTGTTTTGGCACTTTGTTTTGTTTGTTCTTTGTTTGTTTCGGTTAACTTGTCGTTTATTGTATCCTTAATTGAAGTTTGTTCGAGGCACCATCATTAAATTTAATATTTAATATTAATCTGTTATTTAATTTATTTGTTTTTGTAAGATGCCCTGTTTCCACCATGGAAACAGGGCTAAAAGGGCGGTCCTTTTACTGACCGTAATTTATAGTTACTCAATTACCGTGCCAGTTACATAAGAGAGGGTAATCTTAGGTGTCAGTTAGGATTAATTTAATACCGCTAATTGGTATCAGTTAGAGTTTAATTCATTGATTTAATGGTATTTTTTTCAAAAAAGTGTTTATTTAAATGAAATTAAATTCATCTTCTAATCAGACGACTGTTTAAGGGTGTGGTCTTCAGAAGGAAAGAAGATTATATATATGTGGTAAATTTTACTCACTTTGAGTAATAAGAATATGACTTGCCTCCTTTGTGTTTACTTTTATACATTGCTATATCTGCCCTTCTTATAAGGGTTTCTGGGTCATTTCCATCCTCCGGGAAAATACTTATACCAATGCTAGGAGATATTTCTACTACATCTAATGAAATTTTATATGGTCTTGAAATCTCTTCTATAATTCGTTCCGCAATTTCTTCGATATCCCTTCGCTCCTTTAAATCTGAGAGAACGATTACAAACTCGTCCCCACCCATTCTAGCAACTGTATCGACCTTTCTGACAATATTGCGAATTCTGGTAGAGACTTCTTTTAAAACTTCATCTCCTGCACTATGTCCTAATCTGTCATTAATATCTTTGAACTTGTCTAAGTCCATCATCATAATAGATATAAAAGTGCCATTTCTGATTGAACGGTTAAGCTCCATATTAACTCTGTCAAAGAAGAGTAATCGATTTGGTAGCCCGGTTAATACATCGTGATATGCAAGAAATCTAATCTTTTCCTCATCCTTCTTTCGTTGAGTAATATCTCTAAATATACCAAGGATATATCTGTTTTCTTTTGAGTATTCTCTATAGGTATAACTTCCTTCTGCTATTATCTCTCTGCCGTCTGATGTTATTAATGTAAACTCTGAGTGACCTATTTTTACCCCTCTCATTATAGAATCAAATATTATATAGACTTGCTCTCTTGATTGCTGATTCAGAAAATCAAAGAAATTACACTTTTGAACGGTATTTTCTGAGATTCTCATAGTTTCTATGAACGATTTATTTGCATACAATATTTTACCATCGGCTCCCATACTGATTATGAAGTCATTGGCATTTTCAAGAATGTCTCTAAATTTTTCTCTTGATTCTTCTATTTCCCTCTTGGCCTCTTCAAGTGCCTTTGCTACCCTTTTTTCTTCTGTAATGTCAAGTATAACTGCTAAAATTCCTTGAATTTCTCCATCTTTATTTTTTACTATTGTTTTTCTAATTGCAAAATAGCGGTCTGTATTTTGGCTATAGTGTTCATAATAGATTTCGAAGCCAGTATCGAGAACTTGTTTGTCTTCTTTTATTATAGTATTTGCCTGGTCAATAGGGTAGATGTCTGTATCCTTTTTACCTA
>JAVZJF010000028.1:0-8983 GCA_038870935.1 Candidatus Anstonellales archaeon
TAAACAAAACCATTAATGGAAATGCACTATCTTTTTTCATCTATGTTAATCTCCTCCTTAAGCTTCTCTCGCTTTTCATTCAATTTGCCAATCAACTTCTCCAATTCACTTCTATTTTTTCTAATGCCCTGTAATATAACAGTAGTTTTTTTAAGAAATGCAATATTACTGTCTAAAATAACAATTACTTCTTCTATGTTTTTTACTTTTTTGTTAATTTCAATCAGTCGTTCTGAAAAATATTTTTTGGTGTCCCTAAAATCGTTCTCAAAATATTCAAACCTACTTATATCTGATTTTGTTTTAACTAAATCATTCATTAGACTCTGTATATCGTATTTTAATCTCTCAAGCTCACCAGCAATCATACTATAATTAGCTATGATTTTAGATAAATTATTATCTTTGAAATACTGTATAATACCATTTATAGCATTTGCCATTTTATTATATTCAGGCCCATTTATAAATGAGCAATAATTACATGCTTTTCCCCTGTTTTCTAACTCTGATTCAATTTTTCTAATATTTTGTTTAATATTTAAAATATCAATTTTCATATCATCGATATTCCTATTCTCTTCAACTAATCTTTTCGTGTTATCTTGGTTTTTCAAAGACTCTAAATCCGTTTTTAATCGTGTAATAAAATTTGATAAATATATTATCCTTTTATAGTAATACACAGATAGTAGTAAGACTAATACTAATAAAACATCAAATATTATCATTGTTTCTTTGACGAGCTTTGTTCTTCTTTTATATATCGTAATACTTGGTCTTTCATCATATCTTTTACATAATCTTCGAAAACATATGTAAGGGGAGAACTTACAACCGCTAGTGAGCCATCTTGGTATGCTTTTTCTAATATAAACGAATTGTTTGTATTTAACTGCTTTTCAAAAATTTTATTTATATCCTTTTTCATTCTCTCTAAATCTCTTTTAATATATTTAGTTAATTTTTCTTTAAAAAATTCATAATTTAAAATATCGTCAGTCATTACAGAATATTTGGAGATAAAATCACTTAGTGTTGTAATCTTATCATTTCCTTTTTCGTCCGAAAATATTATTGGTACAAAAGATTTTTTATCAAAATGATTTCCTCCACTTAAACTTTTAAGACCACATCCAAGAATGCCATGACAATCAATTTTTTCTCTTTCTACAGTTCCCTTAGTATGTTTGCACAAATCATCAACCAGTTTTTTCTTTCCCTCTTTAATATAATCTGTGTAGACCTTTTTAACTTTGTATTTGTTAGCTTCATCCTCTTTTTCATTATAACAAACAAACACTTTCTTTAACTTGTTTTCAAGTATTGATTTAATTTCCTCCATAAGATTCTCTGATTTACAATAAGGAGCTTTAGTAATACTCTTCAAAAGCCATCCTCTTCCTGACAAATAGACAACCATTGAAATATCTTTGATATCTTTATATCTTTCTCTTACTTTTAAAATAAACCCGAATATTTGAATTGCCAAATACTCAATCAAACCATCAAAGTATGTATTAGTAAGTTCCTTATAGTTTTCGTATTGAACAGATTGCTCGTAATTTTTAAAAAGTGAATCAACAAGAGACTCTTCCTTACCAAGATAATCTAACAACAACATTTTATTGTTCTTTTCTTTATTTTTATTTTCATAATCTCTTCTAATATTCTCGGGGATAAAATAATCTCCGTTTTCTTCGATCAGATTAAATAGGAACTCCCCACCCATATGATAAGAATCAAAAAACAGCAATTCATTATCTAATTTTTATCCAAAATACTGTATAGAAATATCAAAGGTGCCCCCTCCAAGATCAGCCAGCACTAAAATTTCATTATTATCTATATGATTAAGAGATATATCACTCTCAGGAACAATCTTTATCTCTCCCTTACGATCTATAGCAAATCTCTTTGAAATTTCAGTTAACACTTCTTCTATAACCTTAATATAACCGTCTCTCCCAGACCCAAGCATAAGTCTGTCAGGCATTGATGCTTTTACTTCTTCAACCTTTAAAAATGCTTTTCTATTTGATTTTATGTAATTAATAATAATATTTTCGAGTAACATCCTTAAATAATAAACCTTACATTCCCTCAAAGAAATTCCCCAGGCCTGAAAATCTCCTACTCCCTCCCTAAGCAACAAATTTATATCGTTAAGCTTAAATTCTCGAGCATATATATACTTTTTCTCATTTCTAAATGCGTTATTTACCAACCCTATTTTCTTTTTGTCGCTTTTATCAATAGCGAGAACACTTGGCAAGATTTCAACTTTTTCTTTATAATAGGGTAATATCCATAAAGAATTTTTAGCTGAATGTTCAATGCCTCCGTCGTTTTGAATTACAACCTTCTCAGCATCTTTATCGATTACATTATAGAATTGATCTTTTGCTCTATATAGGCATGCCAGTGAGTTTGATGTTCCAAAATCAAAAGCTATTCCAAACCCGGTTTCCGAAGTTTCATACTCTTCTAAACCTTCTATTATATGAACACCATAACTTACAAAGTTTCCGCCGTCATCAATCTTAATAAATTCAATATATTTAGGTATAAAGTATGCATTCTTTTCAACTTCAACATTGCTCCCCTTATCTATTAATGCCTTGTTAATTATACTATATATACTAATGTTATCTGCCTCTCTTAAATTTATATAATCTGAAAAAATAAAATCGGTTTTTTCATTATCTTTTTTCTCAATTATTAGTCTTATTCTATATTTATCAATCTCAGGAAAGGTTTCATCTATATAATATCTAAAGTAATAATTCTTAAAACCCCTATAGTAAAAAGAAGGATAAATAGACATTACAACAGGCTTACTTACTCCTTCTTTCTCATATATACAAAAACCTGGGGCACTTTTAAAATCATTTTCTTTATATTCTTTAGTAACTTCTTCATTTAAAAAGTTTAATTTAAGTTTTACAGTTAGTCCTTTTCTATTTTCATCTTCTACAATAGCGATATCACCTTGTAAAGCATACAAAAAATCAGGATTGAATCCCGTGGTCAAGAAATGAGTCCTATTGTCTTTAGAGTATGCTAATATTTTTTCAGAAAATATTTCACTTATGATATCTTCCATAGAACAAAACCTAACATATGAAAGATTCAAATATATCTTATGATTATAACTACTAATATAGTATCCATTTTTATCTTTTCCATATGAAAGAGCATTCTTTACTAGTTCATCAATTAATATAATATTTTGTTCTTCAGTAGAATTACCAACAAACTTTTTATAAACTACTCTATTGTTTAACACAGCTTTCACTCTTTTATTTACTTCTTCTTCACTAATCACAATAGACTCAATATTCTTAATATCCCCAGTATTTACAAATATTTCTTTTCTATCTTTTATATTATCAAAAATTTTTTCAACTTCAGATAAAATAACATACGTGTTCTTTCTTGTACTAATTTTAGAATATTTAATATTTTCAAATCTTGCAAACCACTTGAACTTGTTCTCAATCTTCCTTTTTCCAAACAAGACAGGAAAGTCTATAATTTGTTTATTTGGACATATTATGTTTTGATTCTCAAGGGAATCTAATCGCTGCTTAATCTCGTTAGCTAAATTTGACAAAAAAATGTTTGAATAACATATCTCTTTAAGCGACTTATACCAAGGCGGTGGATCATCACTACAATTTTCATTAATAATCTTAGCTAGCAGATTAGTATTATCAATTCTAAAAAATACCTTTTCAATAAACTGAACGCACCAGATAATTTCTCTAAATAAGTTATTTAACTCTTCACCACTATTGGGTAGGCTTCCATTTTTAATATAATGTTCGGATGGTACAAAAAACACAGCAGGGTCAGTATATCCCCATAAATCATTTTTATCATTTTTAACTATGTATATACATTTTATTTCTTCTTCACCTATTTTCCAATTTCTACGAAAATATTCATTACTCTCCACAATATTTGCACTATCATCAATAAAACATTTACCTCTAAAATAATCTACGAGTAATAAAAACCAATAGAATATTCGTTTTTTTACTTGTTGTTCTATTTTGCTTTCGTCAAAATTATTATTTGCTATCCTCTTGCATATGTCTAAAAACTCTGCACAAAAGCTTTTCAAAACAGATTCATCTAGCAACACATCTGAATACCAGTTTGGTAACGCTCTTCTTTCTGCTCTTGCACTAGGTAATGTCCAACTTATGTCAGCCAGTTTATCCAGCAAATTAGCTTCTATCTTTAGTAGTCTTCCAACATTTCCCTTTTCTGATTTTATCTCTGAGTCATGTGGACTTGGGACAAAAAGTTTTGAACTTTGTGGTGGATCTTTTGGACTTCCCATATATGTTGACTGAATAAATTTAATAATATCCTTACTTTCGGACTTCTCACAATATTTAAAAAACTCTTCCCACAACTTTTGTATTTCTCTTGTATTTTGTTGTATTTCTTTTATTTTTTGTTCATCTAGTTCATTTATCTGTGTTTTTGAATCTTCAAGATTAATACAAACTTTTCCCTTATATTCTTTCAGTTTTAATAATACATTCTTTTTCTTTTCAATAAGATCTTTATCAATTTTTAAATTATTTAAATACTCCACTTCTTTAGGCTTGCCAAAGAAAGAAATCCTTCGACCTAATATTTCTTTTACCTTATTTAATGTGCTTGAATATTCGATTAATTTTATGTTAGCTAATATCAAATCGCTTAACTTAACTCTATCTTTATCAATAAACACCTCGAAATTACCAACATTTCCATCTGTATCTGCAACAATAGCTAAAAAGTTTTCATTAACATTTTCAACGCCCATTGAGATTCTTCTGATAATTTCAGCAACATTTAAATGAACCCAATCAAAATATGCGGGCTGCGCAAAATCTCCACTCCATTCTCTTTCCCTTTCATTGAGACTATTATCATCAAAACCAACAGGAATTACTTTAAGCTTTTCAAATTCTTGAGCCAATTTTTTATAAACTACAAGAGCTGTTTGTTCATTTGCTTTCATTAAATTATTTCTATTATCCGCTTTCCTCTGATTTTCGCTATTCCCTCCTTTTTCTATAAGTTTAAACCACCTCATAAAAGGTATTGCGTAAATTCTTAATTGGCTATTTTCATTTGCTATTCTTCTTATTAGCTCTGGCATAACTCCAGAACCAGTACCACCAACGCAGGAACCAATAACGAATATATTATTACTCTTTGCTGTTTGATCAGGTTTCATTATTTTAATAATATCATTCTTGTCTTCTTTGAATCTAAACTTTTCTTCAAAAAGAATAGAACCAACTGCACTCTGACCAAACATACCTTTTTTGATCTCTACGTTTAGCTGTTCGCTGTCAAAAAATAATGGAAAATATTCTGCTTTTATGCCTAAAAGACTATTCAGTTCTTTGAATTTACCGTATCTGTCATAACACTGCCTCGGTATAGGTATTATGTCTTCTTGCACTTCATAATATTCTTTATAACTCTTTACTTCTGAATTTGCA
Organism: Candidatus Anstonellales archaeon; assembly: GCA_038870935.1. GTDB lineage: Archaea > Micrarchaeota > Micrarchaeia > Anstonellales > SKW190 > SKW190. The sequence goes on from JAVZJF010000028.1 coordinate 5,514, forward strand.
GATTCTTTTTTTTCATCGTCACTTCCTTTATCCATATCAAGTAAAATTATTTCGTATTTAGGTTCCTTTGTTCGATCAATGAACCCCTCCAACAAAACCCTTAAATGAAATAAAGAACCAATTATATGCTGTCCTGTTCCACCAACAACAAAAATTCTGTCCTTCTCCATATATAAACCTCCTAAATAATTTCTAATTACTCTTTCTTAATCGAAATATTATAAATAATGTAATAATACCCACCACCACTCCGCAAATAAATAATAAGGGTGCAACAAACATAGCTAAGTCATAGAATACTCCAGATTCGCATTTCCACAATACTGGTAGATTTTTTATATCAGAATATATCCTATAGGGAATGAATATAATTAGAATTAGAATCACCGTAAATATATATATCCAAAAAGAAGTTGTATTCGAGACTTTTTTACCCCAATCTTTCTGTTGTTCCCTATCTATCAGAAATATAAACACAAAAGAGATTATTCCAAACAGTATTAACCCAAGGAAGAACATACCAATATATATTATTGTCCAGTCAGAAGAACTGCTATAACTTTCACATAAAAACTTTGTATCTTCTGAACTCTTTAAAAAGAAATCAATCATATTTTTCTCCTTTTAATAATTCACAAACGGCCAAAAATATATTACAATACTAATTGTTTGTAAAGATAAAACATTGGGTAAATAATGACATCCATTAAATTGCTTAATGTATTTCATTCGAATTTTCCATATCTTCTGCATCCTTAAGAAATAATTTTCCGTTTTCTATCATTAAATAACCCAAACTTTTCTTTACTTTAATTAACATATCTCTATGCTCATCATAAGGAATTAATTTTATAGCCCGTTTATTATTATAAATTTTTTCTTTTGTTTTTAATATGTTTAGGCAATTTTTATATGCCTGTATTGATGAATCATATTCTTTCATCTCTTTTTGTGCCTCACCAAGTAAAAAAAGGTTGTTTTCTTCAAATAGAAATACAAATTCTTTTCTCTCCCAATTTGATAAAAACATCTCATATTCCTGTGCTTTTTTAATAGTGTCTATTGCTTGGATGTATAAACCTTTTTTTATTTCTCCATATGCTTTATTTTGCAATAATAATATAGCAACAGCAGTATCGTTTTTAGGATTTAAACCTTTTAGCCCCTCTATAGCATCAGATATTTGTCTGTCATAATCAGATTTACTTCCGTTCAACATTGAAGAGAGCAAAAAACCATAAATTCTATTCATATTAATATTGCTGTTTTTTAATAACTCTATTTTCTCTTGGTTAAAAACCTTATATCTTCTAATTATATTAAAATATGGCACTTTATAATATTCTTGTTCTAAAGCCTTATACACTGCTTCATATTCACCTAATGACATTAGAATGTTGGCAATGGTCGCTGTTTCGTATGTATCTTCTCTTAATAAATCTATCAAGAAGGGTATTACTTCCTTGTCCCCCATCAACCCTAAAGATATAACAATTTTTCTTTTTGTGTATGAATCTGTCTCTTCTTTTAATAATTTATGTAAAACTGGAACTGCATCTGTTGCTTTTAGTTCTCCAAGGGCTTCTATTATTGCTGTTTTATCAATATTGCTTAGAGTTTCTTGATTTAATAAATCTATAAGTATTGGAACAATATTTTTATATTTTATTTCGACAAAAACATCTATTATTAATTGAGTAGGAATATTACCATTCTTAGAAGATCTTATCATCTCTAATAACTGACCTGGCAAGTTAACATCTTGTCTACACATGGCAACAAAGGATTCTAATATCTGCTCAGATGGATAGCCTTCTGAACCATAATCACTTAAAGGAATTTCTTGGTTATTCAACAAATTAAACAATTCTGGAACGACCTCTTTATATCCAAGCATAGAAAGAGATAGAGCCATATCAACTCTTTCAAAGAAATGCTTATTATTATCTTTCAAATACCCAACCAAAATCGGTATTGCTTCCTTTGAACTCAATCTTGCAAGTGCAATTGCTGCCTCTCTCCTTATTAACTCGCTATTATGCCTAAGAAATTTCAGTAATTTAGGAGCTGCATCCGAAACACCTAACATCCCAAGTGCCCTGATCAATCTTGCCACCAAATATTCATTATTACTATTCAGTAATTTTATTATGTGAGGCGAAGCTTCCTTTATGTCTAGATCAACAATTGCATCAATCACAGCAGCTTTGATATAATCGTCTGGATCACTAATGTATTTCATTAGTATCTTAGCTGTTTTTTATCTTTTATTTGACCAAGCAATTCTATTGTTATTTGCCTAATTTCCGAATCTTTATTTTTAAGAAGATTTACTAATAGCGGAATATCATTAATTGATAATAATCCACTTAGGGCTTCACTAATCATATACCTGTCAACATAAGCTTTGTTTTCTAAAATCTTAATCAACTCAGGTACAGCACTCTTTGGACCTAATATTAATAGATTATTAACCAATATGATATTATCAATAGAATCTCCCAGGGTTTTCATATGCTTTAAATAAACAGAAATCGCTTTTTCTTTTTTACCCATAATCGCAAGTATTTCTGCTGCTTGTTTACCAAGATATATTGGATCTTTTTCTAAAATTTCCACAAGTTTTGGAATATGTTCTCTACAATTTTTTAACCTCACTAATTTCAAAAAACTATTGATGTCTTTCCCATAGAGCGATCCTATTTGCTTACAAGATATTTCTTCGCTATATCCTACTTCAACATAAAAAACTATTAACAATAAGCAAATTGCTATATTTACTCTAAAACTATTCACTATTTACTACCCGATAAGTGCCTAATAATATAAACTATCATTAAAACTAACATTATTGGTGTTGCAGGTGGAAAAACCACAATAAAAATTATAAACAGTATCACCGCAAATAATAAATCTATACCTTTCCTCCTTTTTAATTAAATATCACCCTCTCCCCTTTGTCTATTATTTTATTAAAATCCTCTACCCACTTCTCTATATCCCTCCCCTTTTTATCACTTATTCTTAACAATCCTTGTATCTTCTTTAGTGCCTCGCGTTCTTTGTTTGTTATCTTCCTATCCATAGACGCCGCTATGTATGCCTCACGGTATATCCACCTCTTTGTGGGCTCGTCTTTTATCTCTCTTGCCACCTTCTCCAGTCCTTTACTGGCTTTACTGAGTATCTCCCCCATATCTCCGGGATCTATTACTTTTCCCGCTTTCAAAACACTTAGAACCTCTCTCGTCTCCTTTCCTCCTCCGGATAACGCCGCAAAAAACGATAAGACCTTCTTTATGTCTATACCTTTACTCTTTCTCTTCATTTCTCCCCCCTTTTTTACTTTCTCCAGTTGTCCCTTATCATCTTCGCACCGGTCGCCGCAAGACCTCCGCCTATAAATGTCTGACCCTTCGGGCTTGTCACCATCTTGTAAGCCAGATAACCTCCTCCAATTAGTGCCACTA
>JAVZJF010000029.1:0-8840 GCA_038870935.1 Candidatus Anstonellales archaeon
GTCTTTTTTCTAGTATTGCTAAATTAGGTGATAAAACATAACAAACATCAATCAAAGTATCATAATTTACTTTTTCTTCTTCTGCCAAGAAATCAGATTCAAAAAGTTTAAGCAGTTTTTGTGTATAATCAAGCTTCTTATTTATGACTTCAAAATCAAACTTTTTTGCAGAGCGTGTTAAATCCATTCTATTTTCCAAGATGTTTTCAAGTTTTTTTTCATTTTTTATTATCTCATTTATCATCCTAGAATAAACCCTACTTTTAAAACCACGATCATCCATACTCATCACATCTATTTTTTCTATTCCTTTCAATAGAATAACACAAAAGAAGAATTTATTTTTTTCCTTTATTAAAATTAAAAAAATTAAATAAATACTCAACAAATACAAAAATTTTTATTATCAGTTAAACATAAAAAATTAGTAAAAATTTTTTTAATTAAAAATTGGTGAGAAAGAAGATGAGTAATAATGGTAATGGGAATAAACTTGTTATAGGCCTTGCTCAGATGGAAGTGTCTAAAGACATAAACAAAAATTACGAGCAAGCAGAAAGGATGGCAAAGAAAGCATTTGAGAAGAAAGTTGATATTTTATGCTTTCCAGAATTATTCACCACAGAATATTTTCCTCAATTTGAAAAACAAGAGATTGATTTTTCAGAAAAAATTCCTGGAAAAACTTATGAATTTTTGTCTAAACTCGCAAAAGAAAATAATTTAACAATAATTGGCGGAAGTATTTATGAAAATGTTGATGATAAAAACAAGTATAATACTTCATTGGTATTTGGCCCTGATGGAAATTTATTAGGCAAGTATAGGAAGATGCACATACCATTTGATGTTTGTTTTTATGAAAGAAACTATTTTAAAGAAGGAGATTTAGGTTATCAAGTTTTCAAAACACCTAAAGCAAAAATAGGAGTATTAATATGTTTTGATCAATGGTATCCTGAGCCTGCGAGAATTTTAGCATTGAAAGGTGTTGATATAATATTTTATCCATCTGCAATAGGTTATGTTGATGGAATTGAACAAAAAGAAGGGGATTGGCACGATGCTTGGATGAATGTAATGCGTGGTCATGCTATCTCAAATTCTATACCAATCGCAGCAGTTAATCGAGTAGGAAGAGAACATTCTATGGATTTTTGGGGAAGTTCTTTTGTCTGTGATCAATTCGGTAAAATAATTGCCAAAGCAGAAAAGAGAGAGATGTTATTAACATGCGAAATTGATTTATCAATGACTGACTTTATTAGAGAAGGCTGGGGTTTCATGAAGTATCGTAGAGCTCATACTTACAAAGAGCTTACAGACTTATGATCTTAATGCATGAAAAAGCATAAACTCATTTAAAAAATTAATAAAATTTTATATTTTGAATTCTGCATTCATTATTAATTGAGAGTTGGAAGTATGACTAATGACAATTCTAAAAACATACATAAAGAATTTTATTTACCTGCTGAATTTGAAGAGCATGAAGCTACATGGATTTCTTTCCCTAAAAACGAATTAACTTTTCCTAAGAGTATAATTAATAAAGTAGAGAAAGCTTATTGTGAGATCATAAGATACTTATCTGAATCTGAAAAAGTTAGAATTTTGGTTGATGATGAAAAGCAGGAATTTCAAGTTCAAAGATTACTTGAAATCAATTCAGCATACAATTCAAATGTAGAGTTTGTCAGAATAAAGAGTTGTGATGTATGGACAAGGGATTATTTACCTATTTTTACACTTTCAACTGATAAACAAAGGCTTGGGATAGTCAAATGGGTATTTAATGCATGGGGCAATAAATACGATGATTTAATTCCAGATAACTTTACTGGTATAGAAGTTGCTAAGAGGATATATGAGGAAAAGAAGGATAAAGCTGATTTATTTTTTCCAGATATGGTTTTAGAAGGAGGATCTATAGATTCTGATGGCAAAGGTAATCTTTTAACCTCAGAGCAGTGTTTGTTAAACAAGAATAGAAATCCTCAATTGACAAAGGATGAAGTAGAGCAAGCACTAAAAAATTATTTAGGAGTAGAGAGAGTAATTTGGTTTAAGGAAGGAATTAAAGGTGATGATACTGATGGCCATGTTGATGATTTCTGTAGATTTGCTGAAAAGCACGTATTAATAGCACAAGAATCTAATTCTTTGGACAGCAATTTTAATTCTTTGAACGAGAATTTAAGAATTTTATCAAGTTACATTAATAATTACGATTTAAATTACGAAATAGAACTATTGCCAATGCCAGATCCTGTTTATGATGGTAATGGAAACAGATTGCCTGCTTCTTATGCGAATTTTTATATAGGTAATAAAGTTGTTCTTCTGCCAGTTTTTAATTCCAAAAACGATATAAAAGCTTTAGAAATACTTGCTAAATCATTTCCTAATCGAGAGATAGTAATGATTAATTCAAAAGAATTAGTTAATGGTTTTGGCGGAATACATTGTATTACAATGCAACAGCCTAAGTTGGATGAATAAAGAAATTCATTTGAGCTGGTAATATGAAATTTGATGTTAAAATCCCAAAAAGTATGAGCACACAGCATCCAGATAACGTTAATGTACCTTTTTTTGCTAATCATCAAGATATGTCCTCAGAGGATGAAATCCAAGAAGCTTATTATGTTTATTCACATTTAGGTATTGATGAACAGATGTGGGATTATGAAGGTAAAGAAGTAGATAATCAAGTTGTGAAAAAACTAATTACAAGGTATTCTGAATATTTTAAAGACCAAGTTTTAGGTGAGGACAAATTTTTGACCTTAAGAGTACCAAATCCACATGTAGAAAAAAGTGAAGCGAAGCTCTTAATTGAAACATTAGAAAGCATTCCGAGATTTTATGATGTTGCAAAATTGTTTTATTCACGTGATATTCCTCCAGTTTTTGAAGTAATTCTTCCAATGACAAGCGATGATAAAGCAATCAATGCCGTTTATTATTACTACAAAGACTTTGTGGTTGGCAAACAGAATAGGATTATTAATAATACAGGATTAAGGGTTATTGATTGGATCGGTCACTTCAAGCCTGAGAAAATTAACGTAATTCCTTTATTTGAGACTAAGGAACAAATATTGAATTGTGATGTTATCTTAAAAAAATATCTTGAAAATAAAGACTTCCATTATCAGAGGGTTTTTTTAGCCAGGTCAGACCCTGCACTAAATTATGGGAATCTATCAGCCATTTTAATGAACAAAATTGGGATGTATAAATTATGGTTATTGCAAAAAGAAATCAAAATTAAAATATATCCAATTATTGGTGTAGGCTCAGCTCCTTTTAGAGGTAACATGAGACCTGAAACTGTAGAACAGTTAATAAATGGTTATCCTTTTGCGCATACTTTTACTCTCCAAAGTGCATTCAAATATGACAACAATGCAGAAAAGATTATTGAAGCAGTTAAGAAAATTAATCAAAAAACTTTAGAGTCTCCAAAACCAGTGGACGATGATATATATCTTGAAATAATAGAGAAATATTCAAACATGTATGCAAAGCAAGTTAAAGATGTTGCAAATGTCATAAATGTGATTTCTAAATATGTTCCTAAGAGAAGGAGAAGAAAATTGCACATAGGTTTATTTGGTTATTCAAGAACTGCGGGTAAAGTTAAATTGCCGAGAGCAATTACTTATGCTGCTGCAATGTATTCCATAGGCTATCCTCCTGAAATATTAGCAATAAACGTACTTGAGGATTATATGATATATGAAATAAAAAAAGTGTATCAAAACTTTGAGTATGATTTGAGATGTGCTTTGAGATATTATAATCCTCATAGCCCATTCATCCACAAAGAAGTAAAGAAAAAAATTGAAGATTTAATTGATTTTGAAATAGACAAACAGCATAAACAAATAACTGATAAAATAATTTTGGCAATTAAAAACTATTCTTTTGAGAATTTGACTGAGTTAATTACCAGTGCTGCAGGTCTAAGAAGATTTTTGGGTTAATATATGTCATGTATCTTATTCTAAAATGTAATGTATTAAAAATAGATTTTAATTAGATAAAGATATGGTTTCTTACGTTAAGATTAAAGAAGGAGATAAGTTAAAGGATTATGAAATCTATGATATAGAAGGCAACGCAAGAAAACTCTCTTCATTGGTACAGAAGTATTTAGTGATTTATTTTTATCCAAAGGACGATACACCTGGATGTACAATAGAGGCAAAAGAATTCTCAAAACATATAGATGAGTTCAAGAAAAACAATGCTGAAGTTATAGGTGTTTCTTTCGATGATGAAAATTCACATAAAAAGTTTTGTGAGAAATACAAACTTACTGTCAAATTAATGACAGACAAAGATAAGATCATGTCTAATGAATTAGGTGTAGTTAGTCAAAAGTCTATATTCGGTAAAAAAATAGAACTGCATAATAGAACAACCTTATTACTTGATAAGGATTTACAAGTTTTAAAAATTTGGGAAAATGTTAAACCAGAGAATCATGCTAAAGAAGTTTTAGAATACATCAAAACAAAAGGCTGATTAAAAAACTATTGTTAAATAAATATCTTTAGGGTGATAAGTATGGGAGTTGATAACAAGTTAAAAGAGAAAATGTGTGAGCAGATAAGAAATGAGTTACACGCTGCTTATCTATATCTTGCTGTGTCTGAATATTTTGAAAGCGTGGCACTTAAAGGGTTAGCAAAATGGATGCTACATCATGCAGAAGAGGAATTAGAACATGCTATGAAGTTCTACAGACATTTAGTAGACAGAAACGAGAGAATAAATTTCTATGAGATTCCTAAAGTAGATTCCAATTTCAAGAGTCCCTTAGAAGCTGCAAAAGCTGCTTATAATCACGAGGTAAAAGTGACTAAGCAAATAAATGAATTGTATAAATTAGCAGATGAAGTTCATGACCCAGCTGCAAAAGAACTATTATTATGGTTTGCAAAAGAACAAGTTGAAGAAGAGGAATTAACAAGAACACTGGTTGATTTATTGACTTTAGCAAACAACGAAAGCAAAGAATTATTGTTAATAGATTTCAAGTATGGAGAAAACGCAGAAAAAGACCATGAAGAAGAAGAGGAAGACTAAAGAAAGATTTTCTAATCATTACTAAAGACTTTCTCAAAGAAAAAAACAAACAAACAAACAAAACTTTTTTTAATTTTTGTTTATAACTTCTTCTCTATATTATAATCAACGTCCTTAAGGGTTAATATTTATTTTCAAGGGCCTGTAGCTCAGTGGTAGAGTGCCCGCTTGGCGTGCGGGAGGCCGGGGGTTCAAATCCCTCCAGGTCCATATTTCCAAAAATTATTATTTTTATTCAGCTTTTTGATTCATCAGATTTTAATAACATATCAATAATTTTTTCGTGTTCTTTTTCATCGTCCTCTGAAAAAATTTCAAATATCTCATGCCAATTAGTTTTTGAATCTAATTGTGGATACTTTTTTAAAGTATTTAGAAAAACTTCTCTTATTAAATTTCCTCCTTGTTGCATTTTTATTCCTTTAAGCTCTTCTATTTCTTTTTTGTTTTCTTCATCTTCTAAAAGATTTTGAACCTCTAAAATACATTTTTCTTCAATTTCTTTTAAGTTGAGATTTAATATTTCGCTATTTTTTAAAGTTCCAGTAAGTACTATTTTAATAATGCTTTTTTTCTTTTCATTATTGATTTCAGTACTTTTTGTGCCAAAAATTTTTTCCACTTCCTGATATATTTTATCATTTATTTCAGTGTTTGATGCTTTATCAAAATTTAGATTTATAACATAAAAAGGTCTGGATTTAATCGATATAAATTCAAATTCATCTTTTTTAGTATCATAGACAAAGAAGCCTTTTTGTTCTTGTTCTTCTTCTTTTAATTGAGTTAGAACAGTAGAGCCAGGAATTACAAACCTGAAATTTTTCTTTCTTTCTACTATCAACTTTTTTTTATGATAATGTCCACAAATGTATAAGTCATAGCCTTTAGGTAAATCTTCCAAGCTCATCACTTCAGGCATTGGTATTGGCATTAGCTCTTGGATTGTCTGATGAAACATGAAAATATTGAAGCAATCTTCATACTTTTGAATTTTCAATTGTTTGAGAGCCTCTCTTGCGAACTCTTCAGGCACTCCTCCTAAGCCAGAAATAGAAATTTTTTCTTTGTTGTTTTCAAATACTTCAGTTTTATTATGTACATTTATTACCAGATTTGCTTTTTCTAAAATTTCTATAGGATTTGGCAATTCTTTTGACCTTCTTTCATGAGTTCCTGGTATGACATAAATTTTTTTATTAAGGCTTTTAACTTCTGTAAATATTTCAATAGCTTTTATTAGTGTTTCTAAAGTTGGAATTCTTGAATCAAAAATATCTCCTGGACATAGAATTACGTCACTCATGTTAGCAGCTTTAATCAACGATTCTTTTCCTTGTTCGAAAGCGTCTTCATAGAATCTTTTATAACCAAAATGAGTGTCAGAGACTATTGCTATTTTCATAAGATCACATATATGTTAGTTATGATGCTTCAAAAGGAATATAAAATGATAAAACAATTATTGTATCATGGTTATTAAATCTTTAAAACTACAGTTAAGTTTTGAATTCGTTTTATCATTAGGTTTAGTTATGATAGCTGTGTTACCATTAATATACGTCGGTTATACAAAAACTAACGAATCATTAGAAGATTTAAGAAATACTAAGATGAGATATTTAATTAATACTTTAAAAGACAAATATGAGGAAGTTTATTTGACCAAAGGAGAAGTTAAAGCAAAAGTTCTCGTTCCTTCATCATCTGCTTTTAGTATTGCCACTTCAGGTAGTCTAAAGGTTCTTAATGCCTCTTTAAAAGTTGAGAATAAAGATAGTTATTTCGTAGCTTCTTTACCACAAAATGTGAAAGACTATTCATACTCTAATTCGAATCAAAAAGTTGATGACGAAATAATTCTGAGAATTTATTATAATCCAACAGATAATTTAATCTACACAACTATTTATTTCTAAATATGTTAAAAAGCTCTGCAGACTCTATTTAAATAGATTATTTTTTGTTTGCTCAAGCAAGCGGGAGTAGCAAAGCCTGGTCAAATGCGCCAGATTCAGGGTCTGGTCCCTTAGTGGGTTCAAGGGTTCAAATCCCTTCTCCCGCATAGTACGCTATTAGGTTTTTTATACCTTCCTCTAAACTAATTTCTGCTTTGAAATTTAGTTCTTTTTCTGCCTTTTTGGTGTCTGCAAGAGTTTCATAAACGTAGTTCTTGATCTTATTCTCAACATATTTGACTTTAGCTTTTTTCTTTGTTAGTTTTTCTAACTTTTGGAGCATTTCATTTACGCTATATGATTTTCCTGTTCCTACATTAAATATTCCTGAATTAACATTTTTGTTTAGTGCGAGAATACAGGCATTAACTACATCATCTACATAAATGAAATCCCTTTTTTGTGAGCCATCGCCATATATAATTATTTCTTTATCTTGCATGATTGCCCATAAAAATTGGCTTATTAAATTAGCATATTTTTTTTTGAATTTTTCTTTTGGACCATATACACTAAAAAATCTTAACCCAATTATATTCAATCCATATAGTTTGTGATATAAATCGCTTAGTCTTTCCATGTAGTATCTGACTTCAGTGTAGTAATCTGTAGGGATTATTTGCATATCCTCATTATGAGGAGGTTTTAGAGAATTGTAAATTGAAGATGAAGATGAGAATATTATCTTTGCATCATTTTTCCTTGCAAATTCTAGAATGTTGATAAAGTCATTCAAAGCCATAGACATTAGCTGTGGATTTTCTTTGTACATTGGCGAAGATGAATAAATCCCTAAATGAAAAATAATCTTTGCATTTGTATTTAAATTTTTTACAATTCCTGAATTTGCATTTATGAACTTTATATGGTCTTTAAAAGATTTTATATTGTCTAAATGTCCTGTGTGGAGATTATCTATTACAGTGATTTCATAAGATTTTTCTTTAATTTTAACCAATCTTTCCGTTAAATTACTTCCTATAAATCCTGCTCCTCCTGTAACAATGACATTATCGTGGAGCAGAATTTCATATTTATTTTCCATTGTTCTCACGCTTTTTGCAATTACTACAAATTCCAAATAAATCTATTTGCACATGGCAAATTTCTAGTTTATTTAAATTCAGGTTCATAAGAATTTCTGAGATCTTTTCTTGGTTAATAGATTTTATATGTTCTATTTTTTCACAAATTTCACAGGTAAAGTGAACATGTAGTTCATTGTTTGTTGAAAAAAAAGCAGAGTTATTACAATTATATTTGTGAATCTTCTTTTTCTTCAGTAAATTGTTGATAAATCTGTAAATTGTTGCGATACCTATTTTTTGATTTTTTGCAATCTGATAAATATCTTTTGCAGTAAAAGTCTTTTTTTCAGTAATTAATTTTTGTAAAAAAATTTTTTGCTTTGTTAATCTACTTTTTTTATTCATTAAAATATCACATGAAAGAGTATATCTAAATAAATTTAAAATTATTCAGATAGAACGTATTCAAATATTAGTGGAGCAACTATTGTTGCATCAGATTCTATTATGAAGGATTTACTATTTTTCGATAACTTTCCCCAAGTAATTTTTTCATTAGGGATTGCTCCAGAGTAACTTCCATAACTAGTTGTTGAGTCAGATATTTGGCAAAAATAAGAAAATTGCTTTACATTCTCTTTCATGTCTTGATTAATTAAAGGTACAACACATATTGCGAAATCACCAGCTATCCCTCCTCCGATCTGGAAAAAGCCAATATCATGACTTTTAGATTCTTTTTTATACCATCTAA
>JAVZJF010000030.1:0-8661 GCA_038870935.1 Candidatus Anstonellales archaeon
TTCAGTTATTTGTACTTCTTTAGCATTAACAAATACTTCAATTCCTCTTCTTTTGAATCTATCCATTAAGAAATGACTTATATCAGGGTCAAAGGCAGAGAGTATTCTATCTTTAGGCTCTATCAAAGTTACTTTAGTATCCAGCATAGGGAAAATTCCTGCGAATTCACAGCCGATTACTCCTCCTCCTAGGATTGCTAAAGTTTTAGGCACTTGGTCAATGCTAAAAACATTTTCTGATGTTAAAATCAAGTTCTTTATTTTTTCATTACCATTATAATTTAAGACTCTTGGTTCTGTTCCTGTTGCTATTACTATATTTTTAGTTTTGTAAAAAGAATTATTGATTTTTATAGTGAATTGGTCAACAATTTCTGCTTCCCCAAAAATAATTTCTATGTTTTCATTTTTCAGTTTTTCATAAAGTTTGTTTACAGCTAATTGGGCAATATTTCTAGCTCTTTCGAAGACATTTGTAGGAGATACATAATTGATTTGTGAATTAATTCCAAAGTCATTAGATCTTTTTATAAGATGAAAGATTTCAGCAGACGCTCTTAAAGCTTTAGAAGGAGTGGCGCCAGTATTATGCCATACTCCTCCAAGTTTATTTTTTTCGACAAGCAATACTTTCAAATTCAATTTTTTTGTATGAAATGCACATGAAGTTCCAGCAGCTCCAGAGCCAATTATTATCGCATCATAAATAGAATCACTTTTTATTTCATTATTGTCTTGAGAACTTTCTTTAGTCAACATATGACCACATGAAAATAAGGTGTAATATTATCAAAATGTGATTAAACAAATTAAAAACATTTGTTAATTTAATAAGGATATTAATCGGTCCTTAATATTCTTTAATCCATTTGCCAAATAATCTGATTAATGGATTGATATTAGGTTTTTTCTTATTGGTTAGCATAGCTGTTAAATTAATCATATCAATTGAATATTTGGAATATTTTGCAAATTTGAGCATAGGTTTTCCTATTGCCATGCTTTCAATTACATTCTCGTCATAACTTAGAGTACCTAACACAGGTAAGTTTCCAAATATTTTTTGAGCATCGTTTTTTTCTTTTGTTGGGTTTATTGATTTATTAATTATAAGTCCAGCCACTTTTTGGTTCATCATTTCACAAGCAATTGCAAGTTTTAATGCAGCAGCTAATGAATTTAATTCTGGAGTCACGATCAATATAACTTTATCCACTATATTTAGCCAATACATGGTTTCTTTTCCAATAGTTGCAGGCATATCAACTATAACAAATTCTTTTCTTTTTTTCAGTAATTTTTTTAGTGAGGTTTTTAGAGGATATTCTTTTATTGAATTTATAGATAATTCTGATGCGATAAGTTTTATTCCAAGCGGATGATTAAAGATTATTTTATCAAAACTTTTTTTACCTCTAAAGAAATCTTGGATATAAGAATTGGGTAAAGGGTTTCCCAATGTTAGTGCTACAGAACCAGTTGTTAAATCGCCATCAACTAAAAGAGTGTCAACAGAGTAAAGCTTTAAGGCGAGTGCAAAATTAACTGTAAAAGAAGTTTTACCAACTCCTCCTTTTCCTGAGCCTACTCCTATTATCATTTAATTACCACCCACTAAAAATCTATAGATAAATGTTTTGCTTAGTTGTTAATATAAACTCTTACTTTCATGAAGCCTCTGTTATTATTTCTATCAAATGCAATTGCTGTAATCTCGTGATATCCATTTGAAAGTGAAAGAGTATCTAGAGGATAGCTCAATTCTTTATTTTCAATTGTAGTTAGTAATTTGTTATCTACATAAAGTTGTAGATATTTTATTCTATCGTTATCTTCAGCTATTGCTTTAATAATAATAGTTCCTGAAACAATTTGATTTTCTTTTGGATTGATTATTGTTACCGCAGGATTAACAGTATCTATTAGTGTAACGGTAATGTTACTATAAAAACATCTTTGATAGGTAGTTATTGCAGATAATGTATAATTTCCAGGATCAAAATAATTACAGGTAAAGGTGCAGTTTCCATTTATTTTCTCTGTGAAGCAGATTTTACTATCGCCAGATTTGCAAACAAGAATTAGATAACCAGGTGTAGAATAGTTATAGTAATTTACTACTACTTCCAGGTTTTGATTATTTATTATCTGATTAGTTTTTGGAATTATTTCACATCTAAACTTAGAATTATCAATTACATTAACTTTAATTGTGCATTCCATTTCACTATTTTTGTCATATGCAGTGATTGTATAAATTCCTTCGTTTACGAATTGTGGAATTGTAATTTTGTAGTTATAAATTAATGAGGTTGAAGCATTTGTTTCATTTTCAGGGCTTTTTTGGCTTAAGGATCCTAATATGTATTCGTTAGATTTAAGGAAGGTTGTTGATGTTGGGCATGTAGTTTTACCGTATTGAGTATAACATTCAAATTCTACAGTTGCAGAATTATTATTTGTTAAAGTTATTTCAGTTGGCATGAACCTGCACTTGAAAGGTGATTCAATATTAAAAGTTCTTTCATAAGTACCTTGATTGTTAAATACGTCAGAAGCTAGTATTCTTAACGTATGTGTTCCTATCCCTAAATCTCTTGTATTTAATTTACATGAAATCTCTTTAGTATTTTCAGATGAAGAATTAGTTAATTGCTCGATAAGATTGTTTGAATCAAGAGTACAAAGAAGTTTATTATTTATATAGGCTCTTATATCTTTAATTTCTGTTTCGTCATTAAATTTAGCGTAAAATAGATTATCGTATCTGATATCCATAATATTATCAATCGTCAATTCCTCGAGTTTTGGAGGTTCATTATCTCTTTTTGCCAATAAAGTTAATTTTTTTTCACAAAAAAAGGTATTGTTTACATCTTCAACTCTAAAAATATATGATTTGGCATTTGAATAAGTTACAAGATAAGACATTTGTCTGTTTTTTGGTATATCATATTCTTTATAGATGCTTGAATTCGATTCATAATTTTCAAATATTTTAATTCTAGATACATTAGTAGGTATTTTATCAAAACTAATATTGAGTAAAAATTCGCTAGGTGCGAGTTTATAATTACTATTAGCAGTTATCATACAAGTACCGTAATTGAAATCTCTATAAAAAGTGTAAATTTTGCTACTTTTTGTGTTTCCCGATTTATCATAAGCTCTCAAGAATAACTGATGCCTTGAATTTTCAGGGAATGGATAGACAAAGAACATATAATCTATTTTATTTCCTTCAATAGTTTTGTGTAATTTTCCATCAATGAACAATTCTAATTTAGCCACTTTTACGTTATCCGTTGCATATGCAGATACATTAACAAAGTTGCTGTATCTAGCATTATCAATAGGAGATTCTACAAAAATGCTTGGAGGTATTAAGTCTAAAAGAGGTTCTATTTCTAATTCTGAGGAACAGTTATATGAACTAGTTTTTGCTGTTGGTTTTGCGTATATCATGTCACTTGTTGGATTATATGTGCATGATGTTCTATAAACGTTGCTTAACGAATTTATTTTTCTAAATTCTTTGCCATCACAAGAGAATTCGAAATTTGGAGAATCTTCCCTGTAAAAAAGGACGGTTATGTTTACAGTTGTTTGGCCTTTACCTTCTTTTTGAGAGGCTAAAAGTACGCAGTTTTTTTTTGCAAGTGAAGTTACTCTAACGACTATGGGAGTGCATTCACTTCTTCCTGGGACAGTATTTACAACATAAGTGCCTTCGACTGGAAAGATACATGTAATTTCACAAACATTATTTTTGACTTGGCAATTTTTTACAACACCTGTTGTACACTGTATGTTTATATTTTGTCCATCTTCTATTTCAAGGTGTTGAAATCTAATTTTTACTTCTTCATTTGGGGCCACCTCATATTCGTTGGCAGATAATTTACAAACATAATTAAGTTCAGTGGGATTAATCTCAACAATATCTTTATTTTTATTTAATTTGAACTCGTTAATTAGTTCATAAAATGGTGAGACAAAAGATAAATTGTAATTTTCTTTTATGGTGCATTGTTCATCTTTTATTATTTGGCAAGTACCTTTCAAGCAGATTTTTTTAGTGCAATTTTCTAATAATCCTGAGCATTGTGCAGTAGATTGATTATCTATCTCTTCATAAACACATTTATAACCTGTTTCGACAGAGCATTTGGCAATTCTACAAGGATTTGAGATGTCACAAGGTTCGCATTTTTTTATTAGAATTTTACCAGAGTCAGAATACTCTGGGTTTATGCTTTGAACAGTTATTTGTAATTCATTGATAGTTTTTTCATCTATGCATCCAAATGAAAATAGGAATAATAGAGTTAAGAGAATAATTTTTATATTTGGATATTTTAATTTTGAAAATAGCATCATAATTAATATTCATGAGAATTTTAAAAATCCATGTGATTTTGATAATAGCATTTTAGAATATGTTTATGTATAACAAAGCAAAGTAGTTAATTAGAAAATGCCAGCGCGGCCAGACGCTGGCAAGGCGACCAGTTTCCTGCCAAAGGCAGAGAGAAGACGTATAATTAGTATGATTTATGATATTTTTATACTTTTCTTCTAACTGTTATAAATTACTAAAAATCACGTTAATCGGTAGATTATGTTAGACAAATGATATGAACGTTTATAATATTTATAATATTTTTACTTTTAAATGAAATGTAAATTAATCACTACACGAGGAGGTCTGAAATTGGATGAAAAAAGCAGATTATTTAAAGAAAGAGATAGAGCACATAGACATTAAAATGTTTGATGCTACGCCTATTATTAGGCAATATGAAAAGATGGCGTTTCAGGCAAGGAATTTAGCGAGAGCGTGTCATATTTATGAAAAAATGCTCAAAGAAAAAGAATGTACTATAATTTTGTGTTTAGCTGGTTCTTTAATAAGTGCTGGTCTAAAAAAGGCAATTTATGATTTAGTAGATAATAATATGATAGATGTAATAGTGGCAACTGGTGCAAATATAGTTGATCAAGATTTTTTTGAAGCATTAGGATTTAAACATTATATTGGTACGCCTAATGTAAACGACGACGATCTCTATAGGAATCACATTGATCGAATTTATGATACGTATATTGATGAAGATCAGTTAAGGGTTTGTGATGAAACTATTGCAAAAATTGCTGATTCTTTAGACCCAAAGCCTTATTCATCTCAGGAGTTTATTGTAGAAATGGGGAAATATTTAGTTGCAAATAACATAGGTAAAGATTCAATAGTAAGAAGATCTTATGAGAAAGGAGTTCCGATATTTTGTCCAGCTTTTAGTGATTCTAGTGCAGGTTTTGGGTTAGTCCATCATCAGTATAGAAGAGGAAACAGGCCAAAGGTAACTATTGATGTAGCAAAGGATTTCTTGGATTTAACTAGAATTAAAATAGCGTCCAAAGTTTCTGGTTTGTTAATGCTTGCAGGAGGAGTACCGAAGAATTTTGCTCAAGATACGGTAGTGGCAGCAGAAGTAATAGGTAAAGAAGTAACTCAACATAAATATGCAATACAAATTACTGTTGCTGATGAGAGGGATGGTGGATTATCTGGCTCAACTTTAAAAGAAGCACATTCTTGGGGCAAAGTTGATGTAGGAAATGAGCAAATGGTATTTTCGGAAGTTACATTAGCATTTCCGATATTAGCAAGTTATGCATATCATTCAAAGGCATGGATACACAGAAAAGAAATGCGATTTAATGATTTTTTAAAGAATGCTGAGTTTTGAAAAAATTTCTAGAATTAAGTAAGGCTTATAAAATTTAATTAAGAGATTTGTTAGTAAATTCTTTTGCACTTAAATAAATATTCGAAGAGGTATTTTAATGAGATTAATTCCTAGAAAAGTTTTTTTTGTAAAAGGCGTTGGTGTTCACAAAGAGAGATTAGCATCATTTGAATTGGCTTTACGTGATGCAGGAATAGCTCAATTTAATTTGGTGAGTGTTTCAAGTATTTTTCCCCCACATTGTGAAATAGTTTCTAAGAAAGAAGGGTTAAAATATTTAAAACCAGGTCAAATAGTTTTTTGTGTATTAGCGAGGAATGAAACAAATGAGCCAAACAGATTGATTTCTGCGGCAATAGGTCTAGCTTTACCTAAGGATAAGAATTTGTATGGCTATTTATCTGAGCATCATCCTTTTGGGCAGAAAGGTAAAATTGCAGAAGATTATGCAGAAGATTTAGCAGCATCGATGTTAGATACAACATTAGGATTGCCATTTGATCCAAACAAGGCATGGGATGAAAGAAGGCAGATTTACAAAGCTTCTGGTCATATATTTAAAACTACGGCTATTTGTCAATCTGCAGAAGGTAATAAAGATGGATTATGGACGAGTGTATTAGCTGCTGCAGTATTTGTAACTGAATTAGATTTAATAGATTATGAGCAAGAGAATGCAAATAACAAATAGCCAATCTCAAACTCAAAAAAGAATATTTATGTCAAGTTCAGGCAATCACAAATTACCCATCTTATATGGGAGTATGAATAATCCGCGAAATGATCTTTTAAAAGAAGTTTTGCCTATTATTGAGTATTTTGATTATTTAGAACTTACTATTGAGCCTCCTAAAGCATATCCTATTGAGAAGGCAATTTTAAAGGAATTGAAGAGTTTAATTAGTTCTTATGAGGTCAAAATAGTTGCTCACTTACCTTGGCATTTCCATTTAGTTTATCCACTAAAAGATATTGAAAAAAAGTACTTGGAGTATTTCAAGAGTTGCATCTTATTAGCCACTGAATTGAAAGCAGAATTTATTACCATACATCCTGAATTTCTTGCTCATATTAATTCAGATAGAAAAAAATTTATTGAAGAATTAAAATATTCTTTATCAGATTTGAATGATTTTTGCAAATCAAATGGAATTAAATTGCATTTAGAGAATTTCATTAGTACTAGTTATTCTATAGACGAGTTTTATGAAATTGTGAATGAAGTTGATTTGTCTATAACATTTGATATTGGTCATGCGAATGTTGCATTTGGTTTTTTCGGGATCAAAACGTTTTTGGATGTTTTTAATAAGCGAATAAGACATTTTCACGTTCATGACAACTTTGGTGAGAGAGATTCGCATTTACCTGTCTTTGTTGGTAACATTGATTGGCAAAGAGTAATGGTATTAATTTTAGAAAAATCAAAAGAAAGAGAGGATATAAAGCATTTGACATTTACATTAGAGATTCATTCGCACGCTAAGGAGTATTTATATATTTCTAAGAAAAAATTAGAGCAAATGGTTATGTTATATAACGATTCTAATTGATGTTGATTTAGTTATCATTAGTTTAAGTGATAAGATGACATTCGACCGCAAAAATGATACAAATTGCTATAGCATCGATAAAACAATAAATTTTCCTATTGACAAATATAATAGAACCTTATTAGATGTTCTTAAAGATATAGAGCCTGATAAACAAGAAAAAGAATTTATTGATAAAGTATTATCAGAAATTTTAAAAAATTTTCAAAAAGAATTGATAGAAAGAGGATTAAACAAAGTAGAAATAGTTGTATCAGGTTCAGTTGCTAAAAATACGTATTTAAAAGGTGTTAGAGACATAGATGTTTTTTTTCTTATAACAGATGACTTTACGATTGAAAATTTTTTTCCCATTTTTGAGAAAATTATAGATAAAGTATTTCAAGATTCTGAAAAAATTAAAGCATATGCACAACATCCTTATATTCAGGTTTATAAAACTTTTAAATTTACCATTGGAAAGAAGAAAATCACACGAAGAATTAGAATCGACATAGTTCCTTCATACAAAATTACGTCATCTAATGAATTAAAAAGTAGTGTTGATAGAACACAATTACATACTCAATATATAAATATTCATTTATCAGAGGAGAGAAAAAAAGAAGTTCTGTTGTTAAAGCAGTTTTTAAAAGCAAATGATTTATATGGTGCAGAGCATAAAACTTTAGGTTTTTCAGGTTATTTGTGCGAACTCTTGATATTAAAATTTGGTACTTTTTTAGATGTTTTGAGGTACTTTGCATCTTTTAAGAGAGAGCCATTGATTATGCCTGAAAATTTAATACTTGATAAAAGCCAAATACAATCTATTGAAACGATAATGGAGCAATTGAGTTCTTCGACAAATTCTGCTATGATATTTTTAGACCCTGTTGATTTGAAAAGAAATGTAGCAGCAGCTGTTTCTCATAATTCTTTAGGCAAGCTTATATTGCTTTCAAGGGCATTTCTTGAGATGCCTTCTAAAGATTTTTTTTATTCAAAAATGAATAAGGTTAGCGCAAAGAGTCTAAAGAAAAAATTAATCCAAACTTTTAAGCAAAGAAAAACCTATATATTTGGGTTAAAGTTTAAGAAACCTGAATTAATAGATGATATTTTTTATCCACAGTTTAAGAAAACAGTTAATAAAATTCTAACGGAATTGCAACTAAATGATTTTAGATTATTCGGTCACTATTATATTGTTCATAATGATTATTGCTATATTATCATAGAATCATTTGAGAGGTATTTGCCTAAAGTGAAGAGGATAGATGGACCTGATGTAACTTTTTCACATGCATTAAACAACTTTTTAAGTTCACATAATGACGCGATTAATTTTCATTTTGAAAGGAGTAATATAGTTGCTA
>JAVZJF010000031.1:0-8655 GCA_038870935.1 Candidatus Anstonellales archaeon
TAAAATGTATAGCCAGAAATACCATTACTGGCTATTAAAGTAGTTGCTATGACGCTATCTGTATTAGCTAAGATAGAAGAATATGTCCAAGTAGAAGTAGTGGAGATTGAACATGTTCCATAACTCTGATAGCATTGTGCTGTGGAAATGTTAATATTTTTTGTTTCAGCAATCCTTTGAGGACCCACTAATTTAATATTTCCTTCTAAAATTTTTTGATTAAGTGCAAAAAGAATTGTTTGGCCAGGCAATAAAAAACTGCTTGAAGAATTAACTTCTTGCAAAAAAGAACCATTTACTAAAAATTGTGACAGAAATGAAACTGACTGCCCATTATAGAAAAGTGATATTTCGTCTAAAGGAATTTCTGTTTTTCCTGTATTTCTTACAAAAATAATAGAACTATTATACAATGAGCATATATCACTCACAATTCTTAAACGTGCAGTATTTTCTAGAATTTGATTTTTAACATTTTGAATTTGTTCTTTTTGAATTGCTTGAAAAGTCATGGCCAATCTTGGTGAAAAAAGAAGAATGATTATTAAAACACCTATAACGATAAATATTTCTGCAAATATTGTTGCTGTTGCCATTTATCATCATATTCATAATCAGATTAGTATTAGTTAAATACCATAAACGTCATCATAATCTTCTGATTTTTTGGTTAATAACGACAATTCTCTTTCCATCTTAGTAAGAGTAAGTCTATCTATAGGAGTACCTCGCATTTTTTCAATAAACAATAATGTTTTGAAATGATCTTCAGGGGTTAATCTCTTTCTTGCTCCTTTTTCTACATGCACTTCCATGCCTTTAGCATATGTCAATACTTGTAATACTACCTCTTCTGAAATCCATCCTATATCTAAATAATAATCAAGTAAGTCAGATAATTTCTCATTTCCAACTTTTTTAAGCATAAACTCTATCCAACGCATCAAAACAGCCATTGAAAACGGATCTTTCTTGATGTATGTCAGCAAAGGCTCTTGTAATCTTTCTTGAGCTTGAATTCCTGTTTTTTGGACATCGTCATTCATTTGTGCGAATTGCTTATTAATAGAAAGACCTAATTGATACGATTTTAAAGTTGTTTGAGAACTTAATTCTTCTTTTGAAG
The DNA here is from genome assembly GCA_038870935.1 of Candidatus Anstonellales archaeon. GTDB lineage: Archaea > Micrarchaeota > Micrarchaeia > Anstonellales > SKW190 > SKW190. Next base: position 1,127 of record JAVZJF010000031.1, read on the forward strand.
GCTCTATTATCAATGCATTATTTATGTTATTTTTTTCATTACTCTTACTTTCAACGTTCTTTGAATCTTTTTCATATTCGATGTTTTCTTCTTCTTTCTCTTCTTTGCCTTTAGAAATCACGTCTAGAAGCTTTTCTAATTTCTCAGATATATTTCTTAACATTATATCATTTTTCTGAATCTTTAGCATAATTTCTTCTAGCTCTTCTCTTGACCCACCAGTATACTTTGCATAAACTTCATTTATAATTGAAAGCGCCTCATCTTCTGTCAAATCCATTGATGAAAGAGAATTATACAATTCATTGATTATTGCAGAAGGCAATTTACTTTTAAATCTTGACAAAAGTCTCTTTAATTGATCTGACGTCAAGAGTTTAGAACTTTCTTCACTCTCACTTACCGAAGAAGCTTCTTCTTGATTAGAATTATTTCTGGACATTAATTCCTGAGTCTGATTGTAATTCGTATTATTTTCTTTTTTTATAGAAGAATTTTCTTCTACATCACTTAAAGATTTTAATTCTTCCTTTTTTTTAACATTTTCAACCATGAGTACACCTCATTTAAGTCATAATTATTAAACATGTTTGCTATCTTTTATCGCTTCTGATTTTTTGGTGTTTTGCTTTACTTCGTTCTTAATTACATTAAACATTTTTTGAGTTTCTAATTCTTTTTTCTTTTTACTTAAGACAGACTTTATTACATTTGATATATCTACCCTACTGCTAGCCAACAAATTAACATCATTAGAAATTAAATTCAACTGCTCCCTTATTTCTTGTAAGCTTGCTTCTGTATTCGCTTTTAGTGTTTCAAGTTCTTGTCTAAGAGCCTCTGTTTCTTTTCGCATTTCTTCAAAAGCTACTTGAGGAACTTTATTTTCCGCGCCCATAAAAGGATTCATTTGGTTCGAAATAAGTTCATACATTGACAACATTTCAATTAATCTTGTATCTATTTCGCTTAATTTATTTTTGTTAGCTTCTGTTTCTTTACTTATTTTATTTAATTCAATTTCAAGTTTTTGGACTTTTGCTTCCAAATCTGCTAATCTATTCATTGTTGAGGTGTCTTCCTTCTGACCCTCTTGTTTTATTTGTTTTGCCATATCTTGAAGATTTATTTGTTGATGCTGTTGCTGCAATATATCTGATCCTTGTAATGGTTGTGTTTGAGATATATTAGGTTTTTGTTGAATGTTTGGCATTTGCTGATTAACAATTTGCTGCTGAAGTGGCTTTTGTTGATTAATAGTTGACTGTAATTGAGTTAGAGGAACTGAAGTAACTGTAACTTTTACTTCAGGCTTTTTTTTCGTTTGTTGAGAAATTATACCTGAAGGCTTCTGAACATTAGGCTGAGTTGATTGATATGTTGATTTTTTGTTAAATGCAGATAATATAGAATCTAATAATCCCATTTAAGAATCACTTAATGATATAATTATATCTGCTATTCAATAATTAATCTTCTTTGCAATATAAAAAGATTGATGTTAAAAGCCATTAAAAAGCAGAACAGAAAAAAGAAAAATAAAAAACAAAACAAAACAAAATACAACAAATAAATATATTTATTTTCAACTCAAGATCAAGACATGCGCCTTATGGATACAGTGGAATAATCAACGATGGATATGTTTCCGGCGTTGTTAGTTTAATTGATACAGGTGTTCCTACTTCTGGATATAATTCAACTGTTAAAATAGATCTTGGAGGTACTGTTAATAAGGTTTGACCAGAAACGTTTAGAGAAACGTTCAAATCGATAATGCTATTTGAATCGATAACATATGATCCAGAAGACGCATCAAATAAATTATTCGGGTCAACTCTCTCTACTAAACCAAATGCAGTATCATTTGCTTCATTAACTATTGAAGTATTCTTCTGAGAATAGAGCTTAACTTCTTTTGAACCATTGTCCAATCTTAGCATCAGATTCTTTAAATCTAATCTCCCTGAGCCTGCAGCTGCCTTAAGAGTAATTGTCAATCCCTTAATGTTCTGGTCTGTTTCAGCTTTTTGATAACCAATAATAGAATTTACGATCAAATTACTAGAAACTTGTTTCGTTGTCTCTTTACCTGTTGAGCTTGCTCTTTGCTGTAACATACCTGATACGTTCAATAATACTGTTGCTGCTATTGCTGCTACTAATACCATTGCTATAAATACTATTAACGTTCCTATACCTACATCGCCTCTTAAATACTTGACCATCTCTTATTCACCCACTATAAAGTTAAAGTGCAATAATAAAACTTTGTAATAATGTCAATTTCATTATATAAAAAGCTTTCTGTTAATTTTCTATATTTGATTTGACCACAAATATATTATAGCACATAACTTATTTAAAAAAACAAAAAAGATTTTTTGTAAAAAAGTTATGTATTCTCATTATGGATATAGAGGAACTATCTTCTGATTGAATGTTGGTGGAGCAGTTATTTCTACTGTTACTGGTGTTCCCACTTCTGGGATTAAAGTTACTGTTAATAATTTTCGTGGTAATAACCTAGCATTAGTTATATTCACATTCATATCAACTAAAGAAGATGGATCAATAACAAATTTGTTAGCATTAGTTTCATCGAATAAATCATTTGGATCTACTCTCTCTGTAAAGTTAAAAGAAGTCGTAGTCATGCTAGTACTGGCATTAAACTTTGTTTCATTAGAACCATTATTCACAACAACTAAGAGGTTTTTAAGGTCTAATTTACCTGAGCCTGCAGCTGCCTTAAGAGTAATTGTCAATTTTGTTATATCACTACCTCCTGTTGGTGAACCTGTATCACCAACTATTGATTGTATAACTAAATTGCTGGAGACTTGTTGGGTTGTTTGCTTACCTGTTGAGCTTGCTCTTTGCTGTAACATACCTGATACGTTCAATAATACTGTTGCTGCTATCGCTGCTACTAATACCATTGCTATAAATACTATTAACGTTCCTATACCTACATCGCCTCTTAAATACTTGACCATCTCTTATTCACCCACTTGCTGTTTTGACAAATTTTGTAAATTATTTTCTAAACAATTCTCAACTATTAAATATATAAATCTTTCTCTGTAAGGTAGCAACAGCAAAAGAAAAAAGTAAATAGTTTGTTATATCCTTTTTTTATTGCTAGTAAAAAAAGTAATCTAATTAATCTAAAAAAGTAAGGACATCAAAAAATAAAAAATGGCTGACTAAAAAAACCTAAGGATATAATGAAACTGTGTCAGTATCAAAAGTTGGTGGAGCAGTAATTTCAATTGTCAGTGGTGTTCCAACTTCAGGCATTAAATTTATTGTAAGAGTTTTTCTAGGATAAAGTTTTGCATTTGCAATACTAACATTTAGATCTATTAAAGAAGATGGATCGATTACTAAGGAATTTGAAGATAAATTGAATAAATCATTAGGATCAACTCTTTCTATGAACCCATAAGTATTTGTTGCTGAATTAGCAGAAGTTGAATTATTAGCAGTTAACTTAATTTCCGCAGAACCATTGTTTACTACCACTAACATGTTTTTTAAATCTAGTCTACTTGCTCCAGCTGCTGCTTTTACACTTATGAACAACTGATCAATAGTCCCTGTACCTGAGTTCCTTTGGCCAACAACTGACAGAACCATTATATTACTAGACACTTGTTGGGTTGTTTGCTTACCTGTTGAGCTTGCTCTTTGCTGTAACATACCTGATACGTTCAATAATACTGTTGCTGCTATTGCTGCTACTAATACCATTGCTATAAATACTATTAACGTTCCTATACCTACATCGCCTCTTAAATACTTTACCATCTAAAAACACCTCACTTTAATTATCAACCTCAAGGATAAAGTGGAATTACATTTCCACTATAAACCTCAGGTAAATAAATATTGAGATAAGATGCTGATCCTGCTTCTGGAACCATGTCCATCCTTAAAATTCCTCTTGGCAAGAAAATTAAATTATTTGACAAGTTCTTGATTTGAATTTCTGCAATTGAGCTAGGGTCTATGACTGGATTATCTGATGTAAATATCTTTTGAGGGTCTACTTTGGACGATAGATTATAACATCTTCCCATAGAGTCATTAGTAACTCCTCCACAAGACGAATTATAAACTAATTGCAATTGTGATGTTCCGTTATCAAGCCTTAATAATAAATTCTTTAATCCTAATCTTCCTGAACCTGCAGCTGCTTTTATTGTTATTTGAAGCTCATCAATTTTTGTAAGATTAGCATCTGTTATACCAATTATACTCACAACTAATAAATTACTTGATACCTGTTTAGTTGTTTCCTTACCTGTTGAACTGGCTCTCTGCTGTAACATGCCTGATACGTTCAATAATACTGAAGCAGCAACTGCTGCAACAAGTACCATTGCTATGAAGACTATGAGCGTTCCTATGCCTACATCGCCCTTCATTAAACCACCAACATAAAGAGTTATATTATTTCTGATATACCCATCATTTAAAACTACATCATTACTATTTTTAAATATGACTGATTTTAACTCAAGAAAGCCTTATGTTGCTGGTTATTTCTATCCTAAAAATAAAAATGAATTACAAAAATTTGTTGAACTAGCGATTAAAAATAAGGCAAAGAAAGAAAGCAGAATTGTTGTTGCTCCTCATGCTGGCTATATCTATTCTGGTAATTGTGCAGGTTATAGTTTTAATTCTTTGACTAATTTCTTATCTGATTATAGTACCGTGATACTATTGGGCCCAAATCACACTGGCTATGGAACAAAAGTTTCAGTTTCATTATTAGATTGGGAAACGCCTTTAGGAGTCCTAAAATGCAATAAAGAATTTGTAAAAGAATTAGAAAACACTTCAAATTTGGTTAAAGTTGATGAGACTGCTCATTTGTATGAGCATTCTATTGAAGTTATGCTACCATTCTTACAAGTAATTAATTCTAACATAGAGATAGTATGTATTTGCATGCTTGACCAATCCTTGAAAAGTTCACAAATAGTCGCAAAAAACATTTATGATACATTAAATAAACTAAATTTAACTAATAATTTTTGTATAGTATGCTCCTCTGATTTTACACATTATGAAAGTGCGGATTCTGCAAGAATAAAAGACATGCAATGCATTGAAGGAATTATGAACTTGGACAGTTTAAAATTTCATGAAATTCTACATAAATTAGATGCAAGTATTTGTGGTTATGGGCCAATAACTGTAGGAATTGAAATTGCAAAATTATTTGAATTAAAAAATCCTGTGTTAAACCATTATACGAATTCTGGAGAAAGAACAAAAGATTATTCTGAAGTAGTTGCTTACGCTAGTATCTCTTTCTAAAAGCATATTGTTTTATTTAATTGATACATTAATTCTAATTATGAAACTAGAAAAAGTATTTGATGATTTATTAACAGAATTAAGAGACTACCCAAATGCAAGAGAAATTTTTCTTAAAACTTATAACGACGAATTTTTTAACGTCTATGCAGAGATGGCAAATTCTGTAACAGTTGGAAGATTAGGATACAATGACCATGGGAAGGTACATTCAGTAATTATTGCAAAAAATGCTATTAAAATTTTCAAAATTTTATTAAAACATAATATTTTACCAAACTTTGTAGTTGAAAAACATGGAAGTATTGAAGATGCACTTATCATTGTTATATTAGGAGCAATGTTACATGACTTAGGTAATGCCATACATAGAGTAAATCATCAATTTACTGGAATAGTCATGGCAGAGAAAGTTTGTGATAGAGTAATTCCATACTCTAAGAAGAATAAAGAGTATATAAAATTAGCAGTTATGGAAGTTGTTTTTTCTCATGATGAATCAATTAAATCTACATCAATAGAATCAAGCATAATAAAAGTAGCTGATGGCACAGATTGTGCAGAAGGAAGAGCAAGAATACCTTATAAATTATTTGGTAAAAATGACATTCATGCAATATCTGCTCTGGCAATAAAAAGAGTAGATATTGTTGATAGTAATAATAGAGAAAAACCTATAGATATTATAGTTTATATGGACAATCCTGCAGGTATCTTTCAGATACAAGAGGTAATGCAAAAGAAAATAGATTCCAGTATATTAAAAGATAATGTAAATATTATTATTAAGTATACGACAAATAAGAAACATTAGACTTTAGGACCTGTGGCGCAACGGACAGCGCAGCCGGCTTCGGACCGGAAGGTTGAGGGTTCGAATCCCTCCAGGTCCGAAAAAAATTTAGTTCAATGATCGATATGACTATAAAACTCAAAAAGATAAATGCTATTTTCTTTGATTTAGACGATACTTTGTTTCCAACATATCACTTTGCAGAATTTGCAAGAAGAAATGCAATAAGATCTATGATACAATTTGGATTAAAAGCAAATCACGACGAAGCATATCAAAAATTAATCGAGATCATTAAAGAAACTGGATCAAACTATGATAAGCACTTTAATTTATTGAGTCAACACTTTAACGGAAAGGTAGATGCAAAAATTGTTGCTGCTGGAGTTAATGCTTATCACAATGCAAAAAATACTATTATTCCTTTTCCATATACTCATTCAACTTTATTGGAATTAAAAAAGAGAAATATTAAATTATACATTGCAACAAACGGCAATCCAATTAAACAATGGGATAAAATCTTGAGACTTAATATAGATTATTATTTTGATGAAGTTTTCATATCAGAAGAAGTAGGAATGGATAAATCAAAATCATTCTTTAAAAAAATTCTTAATAAACTCAAATTAAATCCCAAAAACTGTATAATGATAGGAAATAGCATAGATGTAGACATTATTCCTGCATTACAAACTAATATGTATGCAATTTTAATTGACCATTATAACAAATTTTTGAAACTTAAAGAAAGATCAAAAAAAGTTGATACTTTTTATTATGCAACAACAAATAATGAAGAAATTTTTGAAATGAATTTGTGCAAAAAACTTAATAAAAAAATGAAAAATTGCTCTTTAGAGTTCTTTATCGTTGAAAATTTACAAGATATTTTAAAACTAATTAATTAGTATTGTCTTATTTCAATAAAAATTGAATGGTAATTAATATGTGGAAAGAAAAATTTGATGAAATTGAAACAACAGATTCTTTTGATGTAATTAAAGAAAAATATGAGAAAATTACTCCAATAGCGTTAGATATTCTAAGGTTTGCTAAATTAAATTTGAAATTAGATATGAAAGCACTAGATTACGCTGAAAGTATTGAAAAAAGAATCACAGAACATCACAAATGCGAATTAGCCTTTCCTGTTAATATTTCAGTAAATGAAATTGCTGCTCATTACACTCCATCATATAATGATGAACTTAAATTTTCAGAGAACATGGTTGTAAAAGTTGATATAGGAATATGCTATGATGGATATATCGCAGATTTTGCTTTTACCAAGGATTTTTCAGAAAAGAATAATGACCTTTTAGAGTCTTGTGCAAATGCTTTAGTTAATGCGCTTGAAAATATCAAAGAAGGTAATAAAACAAATAAAATCGGTAAAATA
>JAVZJF010000032.1:0-8640 GCA_038870935.1 Candidatus Anstonellales archaeon
CTACCAACTTCCTGAGTAGCTCCTAAAAATGTTAAAGTAATCCAATTATGGTTATCAGGTATTTGAGAAATAAGTTTTTTACCAAGATTTAATAGAGTTTTTTTAATGCTTTTAGCATGTACGTGACAACCTTTTCTTAACAAGTCTAAGGTTTGTGAATGAATAGTAGGGGTCCTAACAATTTTAGGTGTCCAGCCAGTTGTAAAAATTATTTCTTTCATTTTCATGCCTTGTTTGCCTATTACTATGCCTGGTTTAAGTGCTTCTATCATCACTTTTGAGAAATCAGGCAAGAAATAGATGTTAGTTATTTCTGCTTCTTTAGGGACTATTTCGAGAATTTTTTCTTTAGCTTGTTCTGGAGGCATTAAAACAGATTGATCAGCTCTTACAGAAACTTTTTTCTTTAGAGCAGAAGCTAATCTAATTATTATTTGCTCTTGCTCATAGAATAGTTTGATATTTTTTACATATATTACGATTTCGAGACCTTCAGGATAAATTCCTGTTATTTCGCATTCTTTTGGAACGATTTTCTTTATTTCCTCTTCAATTAGTTGGAAGTCCAAGAAAACACACCTTTTTTTAGAGTTTGATTTTTAAAAATCAATTGGAATAAATTAGAGGGTTTTAAAAGTTAATATAGATTACATTCAAAGCTATGGATTTAATAGTACCCACCAGTTAGTTTAAGTTATTAGACTATGGAAAGAAAAATACAAAAAACTGGTCAAATAAATAGTTATGATAATATAATCATACAAACAATTATAAATTTTATGTTTAGGGATAAATGATAAGTAAAAATTTTCTGATTTTCAATAATTTTTTGAATATGTTTAATAACACTTTCTTTTAATATTTGAGATGGGTGAAATAATGGAATTAAAGAATTATTCTTCTGAAAACGAGAGTGTCAAGAAATTAAACACAGGCACAACAACTGTTTCATTAGTATGCAAGGATGGTATAATATTTGCAGCTGATAAGAGAGCAACTATGGGTTTTTTTATAGCGAGTAAAACAGCTGAAAAGATACACCAATTAGATGATAGAATTGCAATGACAATAGCAGGCTCTGTGGGTGATGCACAAGCGTTAGTAAGGATCATGAGAGCAGAGATTCAATTGTATAGGGCAAAGCATTCTAAATCTCCATCAGTAAAAGCTGTTTCTACTTTATTATCAAATATTTTATATGCTTATAAGTGGTATCCTTATTTTGTTCAATTGATTGTAGCAGGTTATGATTCAAAACCAGTTATGTATACTTTAGATGCATTAGGAGGCATGACTGAGGAAGAAATGTTTTCAACAGGCTCTGGCTCTCCTATTGCTTTAGGCTTATTAGAAGCACATTATTCAAAAGATAAGCCTATCAAAGAGAATTTAAAGTTGGCTGTTAAAGCAGTCAAGATGGCCATGGAAAGAGACGCTGCTTCTGGTGAAGGAGTTGACGCAGCAATCATAGACTCTAATGGCTTTAAGAGATTATCTAAAGAAGATATTGAAAACTATTTGAGACAACCTCTTTAAAAGCTAAGATAGAATAATAGATTGCAAAAAAAAATTAGAAGAGCAGAAACGCCATTAAATAAGCTATTATAGCCATTAAATATGCTTGAACAAAAGAGTAGATGATATATAATAGCGTTCTTTTAACATTTTCTAATTTAGTTAGAACTGCAAGTGTAGTAGGCAAACATGGATTATAAAATAGAATGAATGTGATTAAAGCCAATTTTGAATTTAAAGAATAGATATCATTTGAAAGCAGTAGATTTAGTTGGTAGAAATTATCATTAATTGAGAAACTTGCTTCAGCAGTGGTTTGAGAAAGATAGGTAATTGCCATTGAAGAGATAATTAATTCTTTACCTATAATACCGTTTAAAATGGCGATTCCAATTTGCCAGGAATTTATCCCCAGGACTTTTAAAGGAATTATTATTATTTTTCCTAATTGAGCAGCATAAGAGAATTCTATTTCATTTGAAGGAAATTTAGATAGAAAATAAACAATAATAGAACCAATTAGAATAACACTGAACAATTTAGAGGCAAATTGTTTAGAGATTGCCAACAAATCTTTGATTAGGAATTTCATGTTTGGGATTCTTATATTAGGTACTTCAACTAATGAATATTCTAGCAAATTTTTAGCATTTTTTGAGTAAAGAATTTTTATTACTCTTACAGTTATTAGAATCGATAATATACTTAAAAGATACATGAAAAAGATAACAATCACTTCGTTATTGGGAAAAAGAATTTTAGCGAAAAACAATAAAACTACGTATCTTGCTGAGCAGATTATAGAAGGGACAGAAAATATAGTTACTAAGAAATTTATCTGGTTTTTAATTTTTTTAGTTGCGAATATTGCTGGAACATTACAAGAGAAACCTAAAATCATGGGAATAATTGCTTTGTCATCTAAACCTATTGTTTTAAATATTTTATGAAATAAGAGCATTGGCCTGATTACATAACCTGAATGCTCTAAAAAAAGAATAAAGAACATGATAAAGAGCATAGAAGTAAATAGTGAAAGGACAGAAAAAATACCTAATAATATAGTGTGGATCAAGAAATCACTTAAAAAAGAATTTGATAGATTATCATAAATTAATAGAGTTAAGAAATCGGCTAAAGGATCAAGGAAATATTTAGTAATTAAGTCGGATACATAGTTTGAGATGAAGAAAACTAAAAACATTATGAGAAGAAAAATTAAGATTCCAAAATATGGATGAAGTAATATTGAATCATAATCAAAAAAATTATTTGAACTTGGTTGATAATTAATTTCTTCCAAGAGTAAAAATAATTGTTTTTCAGTTACTAAGTTATTATCAGCTGTTAGATTAGTTTTGACATTAAATCTTTCACTGTGAGAATTGGAAGAAATTTTAATTATTTCTTGTAAAAATCTTTTGGCAAAATTAGGATTTTTGTAATCTGATAATAAGTAATTTAGTTTAAAGAACTGAGAAATTTTTTTAACATTTTTTTGAAGAGTTGTTTCATTTGAATTATTTAAATCAGACATTGAAAAAAACAATAAAAGTTCATCGTTATGCAACAGGTTAAGAAGTTTTAGAGTTAGTAGTAAAGATCTTCTAAATTTTGTTGAATCAACCACTTGGACAAAAAATATTTTTTCTTCTGAACTCAAATTACTTTTAAATTGATTAATAAAAATAAAAATTTCGTTTTCATTAAGAGATTCTAAACCAGGCGTGTCTATTATTTCAATAGTCTTAGAATCGCATAAGATTTTTGAAGTATCATAATCGTATGTTTTCCCTGAGTAATTACCAGTTTTTTTGCAATTTTTTGTTAGAAAATTGAACAAAGTAGTTTTACCTACATTAGGTAAGCCTATTAATACAATTTTTATTTTCCTAAGTTTGTTAGAGCTCAATCCATTTTCAACAAAATTATTAGCCATTGTAGAAATAAATGAGCATAAAATTCAAAAAGATATATTAAAACGAAAGAAGAAAATTATTGAATTTGTTTTACAAAAATTTTTTTTGCAAATGATAATTCAATTGCATAATCATAGTCCAAAAAACTGATTATGAGAAAATCATTGATTTTTCTCTTTAGTGAAATTTTAGAATTAACATTTAAGCCGATACTTTTTAGTTTTTCTAATTCTGCTTTTTCATTAGAAGAGATTTTACAGATTACATAATGTTTATTTGTTATTGCTTTGCTTAAATCAATTTCATTAGAAGTCATGGGTACAGCCTTTTGTGTAATTCTTGTAATAATTTCCTATCTTGTTCAGAAATATTGTCAGGGAATTTAGGATATATTTCTACAATGTGATCAGTTGAATTCATGAACGATTTTCTTATTCCATAGCCTTTGATAAAGATTCTTTTCCCTGGTTTAGAATTAGGTGGAATTTCTATTTGAGCTTTGCCCCACAAAGTATCAACATAGTATTTACCTCCTAACATGAATAATGTAAATGGAATATATTCTATTGAATAGATATTATCATTAATTCTTTTGAACTTGATATGGTCTTCAACAATAAATTCTAATAATAATTTTCCATACACATCTTTATTGCTTGAGTAATTACCTTTTCCATTAATTACCATGTGTTGCTGATTATCTATTCCAGGAGGTATATCAACTGATAATTTTTCTTTTTTAAGAATTCTTCCTTTTCCGTTACATATTTTGCAAACTCTTTCAGGAATTTTTCCCCTGCCATCGCATTTTTCACAAACATTTGTTGAGCTCATTACTAAAAATCCCATTCTACGAGAAGTTTTAACATATCCTTTACCATTACAAACATTACAAGTAATAATTTTAGATCCTTTTTCTGCTCCTGTGCCATTACATGAGTCGCATTTAATTAATCTATTGAATTCTATTTCTTTTTTACCTCCTTTTATAGCTTCTTCAAATGTCAAATAAACTTGCAGATATATGTCCAAATTTTCTCTTTTTCTTCTTGTTTGAAAAGGAAAAAATTCGTCATCGAACATTGAAAAGCCTAAATCTTCAAAGTTTATTCCCATTTCTTCGAAAATTGATGAGAAGTCAAAGCCTCTGAAGATATCTTCGTCAGAATATCTTTGATGGAAATTGGAATAACCCATTGTATCGTATGCCTTTCTTTTTTCAGGATCACTCAATACTGCATAGGCTTCGTTGATTTCCTTAAATTTTTGTTCTGCTTCAGGGCTCTTATTTCTATCTGGATGATATTGCATTGCTAATCTTCTATAAGCTTTTTTAATTTCGTCAAGAGTAGCATTTCTTGGCACTCCAAGTATGTCGTAGTAATCTTTTTCTGCCATAATAATCATTTGTAGAGTCAAATTAATAATAGCAAACAAAAAACAAAAAAGAATAGAATTGAATAAATTAAAAGCTAATTAATTTGGTTATTTTTTGTCCTCAGGCTTATATTCAGATTGTGATTGATCATTTCCTTTGTTTTGATAGTATTTTTCACTGATTTCACCTATAAGTTTTCTGTATTCGTCAAAGATTCTTTGAATAGTCTCTTTGTTATCACTCTTTAAGGCATTGTTTAATTCTTCTTTTTTGGCATTGATTTTTTTCTTTTCTTCATCAGTTAATGGCAAATTAGAAATCGCTTTATCTGATGAATAAATAAATGCTTCTGCATCGTTTTTCAGTTGAGCTAACTCTAATCTTTCTTTGTCCTTTTGAGCATATTGCTCTGCCTCTCTCTTATGCTTTTCGATATCCTCTTTTGACATTTTATGAGGAGCAGTAATTCTTATTTTTTGTTCTTTGCCTGTTGCCAAATCTTTAGCTGAAACATGCAAAATTCCATTTGAATCGATATCAAAAGTTACTTCTATTTTAGGCACACCTCTTGGTGCAGGAGGTATACCATCTAATACGAAGCTGCCTAGGAATATGTTATCCCTTGCAATAGGCCTTTCTCCTTGATAGACTTTTATTTCAACAGATGTTTGGTAATCTGCAGCTGTTGAGAATATTTCCTTTTTAGAAACAGGAATCGTAGTATTTCTTTCGATCAGCTTAGTGAAAACTCCTCCGAGAGTTTCTATTCCCAGGGACAATGGAGTAACATCCAACAACAAAACATCTTTGACTTCTCCTGCCAATATACCTCCTTGGATAGCTGCGCCAAAGGCTACTGCCTCCATAGGGTCAACGCCTCTTTCTACTTTTTTACCTAAGATTTGTTCCACAAATCGTTGAACAATAGGCATTCTTGTAGGCCCTCCTATTAGGATTACTCGAGAGATATCAGAAGGCTTTACCTTAGCGTCTTCTAAAGCGCGCATCAAAGGGCCCCTACATCTTTCAACAATTGGTGAAACTAATTCTTCTAACTTAGCTCTTGTCATTCTATAAACAAAGTTAACAGGTTGTTTGTTTTCATCAATTGCAATGAATGGTACGTTAATATCAGTTTCAGTTAATGTAGACAATTCTATTTTAGCTCTTTCAGCTGCCTCTCTTAATCTTTCCATAGCTTGTCTATCATGCTCTATTGAGATACCTCTCTGGTTTTTCAATTCTTTTACGAGGAATTCAAGAATAGCTTGGTCCATGTCTCTGCCACCCAATTGAGTATCACCAGAGGTAGCCTTGACTTCAAACACACCTTGGCCAAATTCCATTACAGTAACATCTAATGTACCTCCTCCCAAGTCAAAAACAACTATTTTCTCTTCTCTATCGCTTTTGTCGATTCCATAAGCTAAAGCAGCGGCTGTAGGTTCATTTATAATTCTAACAACTTCAAGACCAGCAATTTCACCAGCATCTTTTGTAGCTTGTCTTTGATTATCATCAAAATAAGCAGGGACAGTAATAACAGCTTTTTTTACTTCTTGACCCAAAAAAGCTTCTGCATCTCTTTTAATTTTTTGAAGTATAAAAGCGGACAATTGTTGAGGGGTAAATTCTTTTCCTCCTAAAACATATTTATAGTTAGTTCCCATTTTTCTTTTAAAGCCGGAAACAGTATTATTAGGATTACTTATAGCTTGTCTTTTAGCAGGTTCTCCAACTAATAATTCTCCTTTTTCAGTTATTGCCACATAGGAAGGAAAAGCTTTTCCATACAAGCTCATTCCTTCGGCACTTGGTATTAGAGTAGGTCTTCCTCCTTCAATAACAGCTGCTGCTGAATTACTTGTACCTAAATCAATACCTATTATTTTTTCTGCCATAACACATCACCTCTTAATTTTGATTTTTTTCATTATTTGGATTAACATTATTGTTATCAAAAAATTTAAACAAAACAATTTTAGCATGCCTTAAAATTTTGTTATCGCTTTTATAGCCAAATTGAACAACTTCAGAGATTTTATTATCCAAAGATTTTTCATTTGTTTGAGCAATAGAAACAACTTCGTAAAGATTAGGATCGAATTGAAATTCTTTGATTTCTTCTTCACTAGGATATTTGAGCACTTTATTTTTTGTTAGTATAGAGAATAACTGATTCATTAGGCTTTCCAATTGATTATTATGTTTTACTGCATTTTCTAAGGAATCAATGAATGGTAACAATTCAACAATAAATTCTAACTTACCTATTTCTTTAGCGTTAGAAATTTCTTTTTGTGATCTTTTTCTTAGGTTATCGTAATCTGCCAGCGCTCTTAAATGCTTTTCTTTCATCTCATCTAATTTGGATTTCAATTCCTCGATAATTTTTGAAGAATCATTTAATTCTTCATTAGAAAGTTGATTTTGATTAGTAGAAGATTCATTAACGTTTTGATTTCCTTGAATTGGATTATTATTTGATTTTATTTCATTTAATTTATCTGTTTTATTTTTCATTTAATCACCCACATTTTCTAATTCTTTGATTAATTTTTGAAGTAATTGCAATCTCTTGAACGTCATTTGTTCATAGATTTTATAGAAGTCTTCAAGATTATTCAACTCATAGAAATCATTTCTTTTTACTATTAGTCCAGCTATTTGTAATTTTCTTATGTGATGTATACAAGTGACTCTATTTATACCTGTTTTTTGAGCTAATTCCGTAGTTCTAAAAGGTTTTTTTTCCTTGGAAATTACCGAAAGTAAATTTATCAGAGTTTTTTCTGTGTCTCTTCCTGACAATATGCCCAAATTAATGCAAAGCTCCTCTATAGTTTTTCTCAAGTGATGGTCGTTTATTGATAATTCCTTGGATACTTTTGTTTTAGGCATAGTAGAAATATATATGTAGATATCTGTTTATAAATGTTTACATCATTTCTACAGTAAAAATGATTTCTACACTTTTTACAATGTTTAGATTTGTTTAAAAAGCTATTCAACTCTAATTTCAAAAGATTTCTTGAATTGTCTTAAGATTTGGCCATAGTCTTTGTCATGGACATTTGCAATCAATTCGACTTTATAGGAGCCTTTAGGTGTATTAACAGTAGAGAATATTTCTAATTCAAGAGATTTTTTCTCGTTGTTATTTAATTCACCTAATCTAATAATTTTCTTTTTATTTATGTTAGTTGAATCAAATGATAATCCTGTTTGGAGATTGACTTCAAGAGAAGAAATAGCACTTATTTCTCCTGAATAAACCAATTCTATTGTAAGGATAGCTTTTTCATTAGAATAAGCTTTTAATCGCAATGGAGAATAGCTATATGTTATTCCTATGAAAGGATTTCTTAATTGTTTAGGCTCTTTATTAGAGGACATGAAAGAGAATACTTTATCTATGATTGACATCTTCTCACTCGTCAAGAATAAATACAATATAATAATAGGTAAGAACTTTAAAAAACATAACATTTAAAGAAGGAAAATTACATTTAATTAATAGCTATGGGATTAGACACTCTAACAGATATAGATTCATTAACAGATGCAAAAACCTATTTTAACAAAGGCAATATTCATTATGAAAAAGGCGAATACAAAAAGGCTATTGAATATTATACTAAAGCAATAGTATTGAACAGATTATATAGTGAAGCATATTTCAACAGAGCGTTATGTTATTACAATTTAAAGGACTATGATTCAGCAATTGAGGATTACACAAAAGCCATTGAATTGGATCCAAGTAATCCCATATTATATAATAATAGAGGGGATGCTTTCTATTTAAAAGAGGATTTCAAAAAAGCG
>JAVZJF010000033.1:0-8632 GCA_038870935.1 Candidatus Anstonellales archaeon
CACCATCCAGCTATTCCTACACCTTTTAAGTTTTTGAAATCATCTTTTTTCTCTATTTTATTGAGAAGTGATTTAAACAATTCTGTGGCTTTTTGTTTTATTTTGTCATCAAATTCTTTTTCTAACTTGTTAACGAATTCTTTATTAAGTGAATCAAATTTTATTGAATATTTATTTCCTAGTCTGTCTTTAATAAATAATTTCATTTCGTTAAGTTCTCTTTCTCCTATCTCTATTCTGAAAGGTACTCCTTTTAATTCCCAATAATAATGCTTTTCACCAGATGATTTATCACTTTGGTCAATAACTACTGAATTTTTTTCATTAATTTGTTCAAGTTCGTGTTTAATTTTTTTACAGTAATCCAATATTTCTAATTTATTTTCATTTTTCACAATTGGAATAATAACAAATTTGTATTGAGTATAATTAATAGGTAATACTAATCCTTTTTCATCACCGTGAATTGATATCAATGCTGCTAAACTTCTCATGCTAATTCCATAGCATAATTGGTAAGGATAATCCATTTTATTATCTCTCATTAAAATTTTGAAATCATATGCTTTAGAAAAATTCTGACCAAGATTATGTACTGTTCCTATTTGAAGAATTTTTCCATCAGGCATTATATTATCAAACTCAAAAGTATATATTGCTCCAGGAAATTTATCATGCTCTGGTCTCACTAATATGACATAATTTATTAACAGGGAGTCAAAAAACTTCTTATAAATTTCAACTGCTTCTTTGTGATGCTTAACAGAATCTTCATAGTTCTCATGGACAGTGTGTGCCTCGTTCCAGAATACTTCCCTTCCTCTTATTAGTGGTCTAGTTGATTTAGTTTCATTTCTATAAACGCAACAAGTTTGGTGTATTTTGTAAGGTAATTGGGCATGGCTCTTTAACCATAATTTTAGCATAGGATACATTGCAGTTTCACTAGTTGGTCTAACAATTAATTTTCTTTCATCATCCGAAGTAATAAAAACTTCGTTTTTGAACCCTCTAATATGTTCAGATTCTTTTTCGAAGTCATCTTCACTAATTAGTAATGGGAATAACACTTGTTTGTGATTAGAGCTATTTAATAAATATTCTAAGTAGTCGAACAACTTTTTAAGAAGACTGAATCCAAAAGGCATATACACTGGCATTCCTTTTACAGGATATCTAATGTCAACTATTTCAGCTAATTCAAGAATTTGATTATACCATTTTGAGAAATCTTTTTTGCTGATACTAACCATGAATTTAAATTAATCAGGAATTATTAAAAATCAAAGTAAAACTATTTATTTTTGCTTGATTTTTGGTCTTCTTTTTTGTCAAATTTACAAGTATTTATTCCTATTAAAGAATATGCTGGACAAAATCTTGTTGTTGCAGTGATAATAGGGATGATTCCTAACAATCCAAGCCACGAGGATGTCATTATACCTGCAAATAGTATTGCAGAGCCTATTGCTAATCTAAAAAATCTATCTAATTCCCCTACATTTTTTTCAAACTTGAGCATGATTATTAATTACTGACAAACCTTTTTATTTGATGACACTTCTTAATATTTATTTTTTTATCATATTTAAAAAGGGTTCATAAAAAAACAAATATTATGCCTGAATCAAAAATCAAAAACTTTTATATTCATACTTTTGGTTGTTCTTTGAATAAAGCAGATAGTATTTTAATGAGAAATTTAGTTGAAAAACTTGGTTATAAATACACTAATGATTTAAGATGCGCTGAATATGTTATTGTGAACACATGTACTGTTAAGAATCTAACTCTAAAAAAAGTTTTAAAGTATTTAAGAGAAACAAAGTCACTTAAAGATAAAAAACTAATAATTGCAGGTTGTTTAACTTATAATGAAGAGTTATTGAACAAAGAATTTGAAGACATTCCTAGGATCAAGCCTCAAGAAATACACAAAATTCTTGAATATCTTTCTAAAGATTCACAAATTAATATTGTTGAAGACAAATATTCTTTGCCTTTAATAACTGAATCAAGAATCGTTCAAATTCCCATAAATGATGGATGTGCTAGTTTTTGTACATTTTGTGCTACTAAATTAGCGAGACCACAATTAAGGAGTTTTTCAGAAGAAAGAATTTTAGCAAATCTCAAACAAGCTTTACTAAATAATGCGTATGAAATACAACTTACTTCTCAAGATTCTGGTGCATATGGTTTGGATAGAAAAACAAATCTGATTAATTTATTAGAAAAAATTGAGAAGCTCATTAAAAATTTCAACGATAAAAACTTTAGGATAAGATTAGGAATGATGAATCCTGTACATTTAAAAAATTTTTATGTTGAATTAGCAGACATTTTAAAGACTAATGATTATTTTTATTCTTTTTTACATATCCCTATCCAGTCTGGTAGTAATATGGTATTGGAACATATGCTAAGAAAAAACACTGTTGAAGAGTTTATAGATATTGTAAAATATTTGCGCAAAAATGTAAAGGACATATTTATAATGACGGATGTTATTGTAGGATATCCTACGGAAAAAGAATCAGATTTTGAACAAACTTTAGAAATGTTAAAGGTTGTTAAGCCTGAAACTACCAATGTTTCAAAATATTCTGCTATGCCAAAAACTTATGCTGCAACATTAAAACAAATTCCTAAAGGAGAAATAGAAAGAAGAAGTAAAATTACAGCAAAACTTTGTAAAGAAATAGAGCATAATGCAAGAAAAAAATATGTTAATTCTATTTCAAAAGTTTTTGTTACTGAAAAAAATAAAACTATTACTGGAAGATTGCAGAACTATATACAAGTTGCATTACCATCATTAAACGAAAGTTATTTAGGAACTTTTGTAAATGCAAAAATTATAAGCCTTAAATACATAACACTTTTTGCTGAACCTGTTGTTGAAAAAAGGTTATCAGCGATTTAATATGTCACAATCACAGGAAAGCACTTTTAATGCATTAGATCAGAAGAGAATAGTTGAAGCAATTTTGTTCATGAGTCCAGAGCCTGTTAGCATTGCTAAATTATGTGAGATAACAGGAATAGCTGCACCAGGTCATATTAAGGCAATCATTGAAGAATTGAGAAAGGAATATGGAGATAGGAATTCTTCAATAACTATTATTGAAGAATCTCAAAATTCGTATTTGATGACAATAAAGCCAGAATACGAAGCTGTTGTTAGGAATTTTGCTAAAGAAGCTAACTTTTCAAAGGACGAGTTAAGGGTTTTAGCATATTTATCTAATTCTACAACAAAAACTGCTTTGAAATCTGAATTGGCAAAGAATTTAGGCTCATCGATTTATCAAGCAGTTAAAAATCTTATTGAAAAAGGTTTTATTGAATCTAAGAAGAAGGGAAGAACAAGTGAATTAAAATTAACTAAAAAATTCAATGATTATTTCAAAATTAGTAATTGATCATATCTAAATGTTGTTTATTTCAAATGCTTCATAATGTGTAGATTTTGATTTTTTTGTAATAGAATTTTTTTCTCAATTCCAACTTATAAGAATTAGAATTTAAAAAAACTTATTCGATTTATTCATGTGAGCTTTAACATTGCTCACGGAAGAAGTAGGGGAGAGGTAAATAAACCTCTCCCTTCTGTGTGGGTGGTCTGTGCTGCTGTATGGGTATATCGGTTGGGCGAGTATTATAAAATATGTTGTATATAGTATTATTCTATGAAATCTTTTTAAATGTTAGTTTTAGTGATAAAGCATATTCATATTTATGGTATTCAAGCCATAAAGTTCAATATTAATATAAGTTGTTAAATTAGGTGTTGCTTAATTTACTTTCCTAGTAAAACTTCTTACAAAGGCAAATAATCTTTTAATCTCTTCAGAATTCGTCATTTTATCTGCTGTATCTCCATAGACATTGGTTGCATTAACATCAATTCCATTTTCTATTAGTAGTTTGCAAATATCTATATTATTCAACTTTGCAGCTAGGTGAAGTAAAGTATTTTTTTTGTTATCTTTTACTTTTATATTCGCCCCATATTTTAGCAAAACTGATGCAATTTTGTAATTATTATTTGCTATGGCCAATGTTAATGGAGTAATATAGTATTCATTAACTGGCATGTTGATATATTTTTTGAAGTAATTATAATAGTTCTCTAAAATAAATTCAAGTGCCTTTGGATTGTTATATACAATACATAAATGTAATAGGCTTCCATAATTTCCATGTATGAAGTTTATTGTATTATTTTTTCTAAGTTTAATGAATATTTCCAATACATTATTAATTCTCTCATCATTAAGATTTTGTAAGGCTAATTCTATAGGTGTTTGTTTTCCTCTATCTTGAAAGAATACATCTTTTTTTGTTGGAGCATTTAGTAAAAGTAATTCTAAGATTTTTGAATTACCTGTTATACACGCATAGTGCAAAGGAATTCTTTTATAGTTGTCAAAAATGATTACTTTGGCTTTATTAGCTAACAAATATTCAACTAATGTTAAATTATTTGATTCTACTGCATAATGGAGAGGAGATTTTTCTGAAATGAACATGTAATCAATTAATCCACTTTCTTCAATTGTTAAATTATTTGCTTTACAAAAAGTTTCTATAACTAATTTAACATAATTAAATGAATTTTTTTGGTAGGCTAATTCATACGCATTTACGTTATATAGATTTAAATCGAATAAGAGTTTCGGATAAGATTGTATTAAGTATTCAATTATTCTATTGTCAACATCGTTATTAATAGCAATAAAAAGTGCATTCTCTAATGTCATATTTGTTAAATGTGGGTTGAATCCTGAATCAATCAAAAACTTAACAGCATATAGATCATTATTTAAGACAAAGTAGTGGAGTAAATTATTTCCTCTATTAGATGTTATTAGTTCTAAAGAAGTTGCTAATTCTTTCATAAGCATTGTAAAATTAGTGTCAGAGAAACCTATTTTTTCTTCTTTTTTTATTAGCATTACAATTTTCCTAAATAATTCTGAATCTGCAATGCTTAACCTATTGTGATTATTGGCACTTTTTTTACCAAAAAATTCTTTATTTTGATCCTCAAATTCATTTAACAACCTTTTTTCTATTAATGGATTTAAATCAGGAAAAAATTGTCTCAATAGTTGTTTTTTTAAATCACTTTTTTTTACATTTTCATTTTTTTGCATAGGCTAACCTGATTAATGGCCATCTATTGTTATAAAAAACAATTTTTTATTACAACGTTTTATTATTTATTCCTGTTTTTAAACTTTAATGCTTCATCCATTTCCATAACAATTCTTTCAATGTTATCAAATATTCTATTAACGTCTTTTCTAACTGCAAGAACAGTTTCATACAAAGAGTTTTCTCTAAGATAAAGGAATCTTTTTTTCCTGTAGAAAAATCCATCTTCTATAAATGTTCTTACGTGATAAATTACTTTTTGCAGAGGCATGTTTAATTTTTTCGCAATTTTTTTAGTCGAAGTTTTGCCATTTTTTGATATGTCTAATATCATCTCACAAAAGATCTTTGCTTCATCGTTCATTATTCCTTTTCTATTACAAATCTGTATTCAAATCTTTCTTTAGGGGCAATTCTATATCAGAAATATTGAATTTTTTTCTCATGATTAAAATTTATTTATTTGTGATTTAAAAATGTTCCTTTTTTTATTTTAAAATTTTTTAAAAATTATGAAAAAATTTCAAAAAAACGAAAAATTTTTAAATAAGTTTTTACATATATATAATTAGAATCAAATTCAATCACATCTTATATTAATTAATTTAAGGAGGTGGGTGAGATGAGAAGATACACAATTTGGGATGAAATTAGAAGAATGCAGGACCAAATAGATTCTTTATTTGAAAATTTCTTTACTTCGATTCCAGGAGAAAGAAGGTTTTTGTTAGAATCTCCTGAGAAATCAGAGTCAACTAGAGAACTAGCTTTAAGTGAATATAGACCAGCGTTGCTTGACATGTGGGAAGATGACAAAAACATTTACTTAGAAGCAGAGATTCCAGGAGTAGAAAAGAAAGACATTAAAGTGACTGTTGATGATAACTCTGTTGAGATTAAGGCAGAGTCAAAATTTGAAGAAAAGAAAGAGGATAAAAAGAAAGGTTACTACAGATTAGAGCGAAGATATTCAGGTTTCTACAGATGCCTTGAACTACCAAAGAGCGTTGATAAAGAGAAGGCAAAAGCGGAATATAATAACGGAGTGCTAAAGATTACGTTGCCTAAATTAAAGAGCGAGGAACAAAGTAAAAAAGAAGTAAAAGTGGACTAAATAATTTTTGTTTTTTGTTTTTTTTATTTTTATTGAGCTATTAGAGTAGTTAAGTTTATGGCTTTTTGATATTTTTCCATTAGTGAACAAGGCATACAAATTTCATTACTACTTGGTTCTCCACATAATTTACATTCTTTTACATTATTTTGTTTAATTCTCTTTTTTATTTCTTCTTTAAGTAGAAATGCTTTTGACAAGATTTTATATCTTTCTTTATAATCAGTTATTTCATTATTTATGAATTTTTCTATTTCTCCTCTAAAGGCATTATAAGAGCAAGGGCATGGCATGTAGATAACGGGAAATTTTTTCAATATGGAATAGGCTTTTATAAGCTCTTCTGGTACGAAGAATAATGGTTTTATCCTTGGAATTAATTTCTCACTTTTAGAGGTTTTAACTATTGGCCAGAATCTTGTGAAAGCTATTTTATTACCTGTCAAAAAATTCATTAAAATATTTTGAATTTCGTCGTTCATATTATGCCCTGTCGCTACTTTTGTTGAAATTTCCATTCTTGCAACATAATTAAACAATTTTCTTCTGAGAATGCCACATGTAAAGCACCAACGTCTGTTATCTGTTAGTTTAAGAATATCTCTTATCTCTTTCATGGATTTTCCGCTGTATTCTTCAAATTTAATAGCCTTTAGCTTTATAGAATTAGATTCACAAAATTTTTTCACATTTTCTTCATTTTGTTTTGACCATATGCCATACCCAAAGTTTACATGTAATGCAGTTAGGTTGTAACCTAATTTTTTTAGAATGTATGCAACAGTAGTGCTGTCTTTACCTCCTGACATTAATACCATTATTTTGTCATTTTTTTCTAGTATATTAAATGTAGAAATTGTTTCCTCTACAATAGTTTCTACAACTTCTTCTAAAGTTATAATATTTTTATTTAACTTCAATTTATCAACAATATTTGAGAATTTATTTATTTTAGTTACGATTAACTTTAATTCAGTATTATTCATTTTTCTAAATCACCAATGTAATAATTTGTTAGGGTATTTCTTGCTTTTTCAGAATGTGGTTTTTGGTTAGTTGGTTTTCTTTCAAACAATTCTGTACCATCTTTTCCACAACTTAAATAAATAATATCTCCACCTGGATGTTTTGATGCTAAATTAGAAAAATTATAAACTTTTCCATGTATGATAGTCCAGCAATCATTAGGTTTATCATGTTTTTTTATTTCTTCTATTTTAATGGTTTTTGTTTTTGAGTTATTGATAGAAGATTGGTTAGTTTGATCCTTTTGAATATTTAAATTATTAATCTGTTGGTTTGAATTTTGGTCATTTTTTTTAGAATCATGAGTTTGAACATTATTAGCACTATTAGATGGGTAAATTTTCGTTTCAAGTTCTGGCATTTCTTTTAAATTATCGTTTACGCAGCCATTAAAAATAAATAATATAGTGAGGAGGAATATCAGCGAGATTTTGAATGTAATTGACATGCATTAGAATAATTTCAATAATATTAAAAAACTTACAATCATGTTATAGAAGTATTTTTTTGTTATAGAATTATTTTTTAAATTTCTTTGGATATTTTTCCTATACTTGTGATTTTTGCCCCCATAGTATAACCTGGACAGTATGCAAGCCTGCGGAGCTTGAGGTCCGCGTTCAAATCGCGGTGGGGGCGTAAACAATTTTTTTATTCGACAAGTTCAGAGATTCTGTTCAATCTTTCTTTCAAGTCTAAACTTTCTTTTAATCTGTCTGCAAAAAGAGTATTTCCGATATATGTCATTAAATCATCTTGGTTTTCTTCACTAAGTTCACTTGCAGTAGCTAAAGAAAAGCCTTGTGCGTACAATGTTGATCCAATTTTAAGTTTAGCTTTTTGAATAATACTTTTAGCATATTTTTTATCAATATTTTCGAATTCGATTATTAGTGCCAATATTTTTTCACACACTTTTATAATTTCGTTTTCATGAGACATGTGTTTAGTCATTATTAGATAATCTTTTATCGTGTTGTAAAAATAACCGTCTTTGGTATTGAAAAAAGACTCTTTTTGAAGGACTTTTCCTAATGCATAGCTTAATATTCCTAGAAGTAAGTATGATTTATCTCTTTTGGTTCCCAAGTTATAAGTAGATACTGCTACTATTTGTTTAAGTCCTTTTATATCTTGAGATAAATAGCAATTAGCTATCTGTCTTAAAAGATCTCGTAATCTCATATTATATTTGATAAATTAAGCAAAAGCATTTTCTTCTTCATGAGCGGCATTAACAGATTCTTCTTCTAATTGAATTTGTGGTGGTAGAATAGGCGGCGCTAATTCAATAACCTTCAAAGGTAATGGACTATTTATTGAACAGAT
>JAVZJF010000034.1:0-8509 GCA_038870935.1 Candidatus Anstonellales archaeon
AAGCATTTGCTGCTGAAGTGGGCAAGGGTGCTAAAAGGAAGAACAGAAAAGGAAGCAGAAGATGACTCGCCTTTCTCATGATTCTCTCCTCCCCTAACGATGTTCTTATCGCCCTTCCTCAACGATTGCCCAACACTTCGTCCAGTATCACTGTAGCATATTTAAAAAAAGTCAATAAGTCCTTATGTAATCTTTTACAAACATCAGAGACTTTAGAGCCTTTTTTCAAAACTAAAGGTTTATCGTCAATTTCGCCGTTTCTCTTTACAGGATATACTCTTATGAGCCCTAAATTTTTCCAAATCTGTTCTCTCAAGATTTCAATATTTTTTCCTGTTAAAGCAGAAACGTAAATCACTTTGAATTTTTTATTTGAAATTATTGTGTCATCTATATCTACTTGAATGCTCTCTGCTTTGTTAATAACAATAATACACTTAATATATTTCCTGTTTTCTTCAATTTTATCAATAAATCTATCTATATCAAATCTTTCATTCAAAATTATATCTGCATTATGGATTCCTAAAGACATTATTACATCTTTGATATATTTTTCTTTTTGATTATCAATTTCCTCAACAGTGGAAACTATGTTAATACCATCTTTGTGCTTCACGTTAATAACATACTTTGGTTCCTCTTCATTTAATCTAAAATTAGATTGCTCTAACTCTTCTATTATATCTGATACTAAATTATATCTGTCTACATCAACAACAATTAGTAATAAATCTGACATTCTTGCATACGCTAAAATCTCTTTTCCCATTCCTTTTCCTTTTGCAGCGCCCTTTATTATACCAGGTAAATCAAGTATTTGAATTTTAACTCCTTCATAATCCATAATTCCAGGAACGCAATCTATTGTTGTAAATTCATAATCAGCAACTTTAGATTTAGCGTTTGTTAACAAGTTTAGCAATGACGATTTACCGACAGAAGGATATCCTATCATCGCTATTGTTGCATCTCCGTCTCTCTTAACAGAAACTTTATGCTGCTTGGAACTACTCTTTTTCTCAATTTGCTTTCTTAATTTAGCTATTTTAGCTTTTAATAAACCTATATGATGTTCAGTTGCTTTGTTTTTCTGGGTTTTCCTTATTTCTTCTTCAAGCCTTCTTATCTCTTCCTCAATTGAATTCTCACTTTCTTGCATCAATCTTCACTCTAGTAATTATATATATAATAAAGCTAATCTGTTCCTATTGCATTTTATAATAGCTAAACTTTTTCTATTTTTTTTCAAAATATTAATCAATGAATTATCGTTAGTACATAGAATATCTTCATCTGTAATATTGTGAAAAAAGTATTCATCACAATTATTAAAATCAGTTCTCAAAATCTGATACCTAAAAAGCCCTATTTCCTCTATACTTAATTTTTTTTTCAATTTAACTAATAAATAATTTGTTATTGCAGAAAACTTGCTTTTTCTCTTACTAAGCTTTTCAAGTTCCTTGATAACAGTATCAGGAATTAAAAATTCTAATTCAGAATCAATCATCTCATAAATTTTAGATATGTCGGCTCTATGGCGCATCGCATAGATTAAAAAATTTGTATCTAAATATATTCTCTTCTTAATATTTTTAGTGCTCATCATAAGACCATCTTATATAATAACAATCATTTTAACACTTTTAAGCAATATTCTATTATTGGTTATGAACAACAAATTAATAGCAAAATTTTCTAATGAACTCGAAATAGGCATTGTTAAATTAAATCCTTCAACCATGAAATTGCTTAATTTAGAAAATAGCGATTATTGCGAAATACTTGGAAAAAAAGCATATTACTCTATGGTTTTTGCTGATAAATTCGTTAAAGATAATGAAATATATTTGGATTTAGTTGGAATCAAAAATTTAGGAGTAAAAGAAAATGACAGCATAATTATCAACCCAATAAAAAAATTGCCTGTTTGTAAAAGAGCTACTCTCATTCCTTTAGAAAACAAAGGCTATGACAAATATAAATTACATCTAAGCTTAAGAGGGGTTGCAATTTCAAAAGGAATGTATGTAGGGATCATAAATCAGGAAAAATCATTAGATTATTTCTATATCAGCGAAATCATACCTGAAAATGCTTGTATAATTAACGATACAACTAACTTAATCATTAAATCAAGATTAAAGAACAATTTCGAAGGAGTTCTTTATGAAGACATAGGTGGATTAAAGAAAGAATTGAAAACTATTAGAGATATAATAGAATTACAATTATTACGCCCTGATATTTTTAAGAAGTTAGGAGTAAAACCTATAAAAGGCATCTTGTTACATGGCCCTCCTGGCACAGGAAAAACCCTAATAGCAAAAGCTGTTGCAACCGAAACAAATGCATATTTTATTGGTATAAATGCCCCTGAATTATTGTCTAAATATGTAGGAGAAAGTGAAGAAAATCTAAAAAACATATTTAAATTAGCCAGAGAAAATTCTCCTTCAATAATTTTTATTGATGAAATAGATGCTATTGCACAAAAAAGAGAAGATTCCTCTGATGTGGAAAGAAGATTAGTGGCAGAATTATTAACACTAATGGATGGCATAGAATCTAACCAAGGAATAGTAGTAATAGGCGCAACAAACAGAATAGATAGTATTGACGAAGCACTAAGAAGACCAGGACGATTCGATAAAGAAATAGAAATACCAATACCTGACGAAAATAGTAGAATTGAGATATTAGAAATTCATACAAGAAATATGCCATTGCA
The DNA here is from genome assembly GCA_038870935.1 of Candidatus Anstonellales archaeon. Taxonomy (GTDB): domain Archaea; phylum Micrarchaeota; class Micrarchaeia; order Anstonellales; family SKW190; genus SKW190. The sequence continues at coordinate 2,735 of JAVZJF010000034.1, forward strand.
CAAAGATGTTGATATTATTGAATTGGCAAAAATCTGCTATGGCTTTACTGGAGCAGACATGGAAGCACTTTGCAAAGAAGCTGCAATGAATGCTTTGAATAGAATTATTCAAAATTCTAATGATTACTCACTGACATCAAATATTTCTATAGAAGTTACCATGGATGATTTCATAAAAGCTTTAAATTTGATAGAACCTTCAGCTTTGAGAGAAATTACCTCAGAATTACCTTATGCAACATGGAACGATTTTGGAGGGATGAAAAACATAATAGAAGATATCAAACAAATTATACAGTATAGACTTTTCAAAACCAAAGAATTAAACGAGCTTGGAATAGAGGTTCCAAAAGGTGTATTAATATATGGTCAGCATGGCTCAGGAAAAACTTTATTGGCTAGAGTAATTGCACACTCAACTAATGCAAATTTCATATACGTAAATTGTAATAATCTCTTATCCAAATATGTGGGAGAAGGAGAAAAACTTGTGAGAAGAATTTTTGCAAAAGCAAGAAATGCTTCGCCAAGTATCATCTTTTTAGATTCTATAGACACTCTTAGAAGAAAAAATGTTTCTATATTGAGACAAATAGGTAATGAAATTGACAACATGAAAGAGGATATTCTTGTAATAGGTACTTCAAACTTAAATCCAAAAAAATTGCCAGGATTTATTTTAAACGAAAATAAATTCAGCATAGTTTATAAGTTTAAATTACCTGATATCAATGAAAGAAAAGAAATTTTAGATATTTATCTAAGGAAAGTGAAAAACCATAATGTTGATTTAGAAAAAATTGCCAAGATTACAAATGGGTTTACTGGAGCTATGCTCAAATCATTGATTACAAAAGCACAATTCAACGCATTAAAAAGAAATAAATTTACAATAGATAATAGAGATATTGGTGTTGTCTTAAAAGAATTCTACGGAATAGTTTTAGAAGAATAAATTAGTTTCTACTTCTTAAGTATTGTCTTTTATTTGAACATCGCCATTAAAATCAACTATAGCAACAATTGTCTCATTTAATTCATTAGTCCATTTAACCTCATAAAAATTCTCATACTTTACTACATTATAAGATAATCTTTTTGATTTTTCTAAAAATGCTTTAACTTCTTTATTGAATTTATGAGAAGCAATAACTGCTTCCTCAGGAAAAGCAATTACACAAAGATTATTATCTCTGTTTTTGCAAACTTCACAATTACTTGTAATGGTAAGAATTTCAGGTACAAAATGATTTTTAGGATAAATATAATCGACTTTGAATCTTTCTGGACATAAAGTAGACTCAGTTTTAATAACATAAAAAGAATATACTCTGTTTCCATCAGACTTAGAAATACCTATTTCTTCTATTTTCGAATTAGGAAACTTAGAAATTAAATCTTCAAGAATTACTTTTTTTTCTTCTTCAGAAGTTATAACGTTATTTGAAACAGTTGTAATTAATAGTATGCCTATTGCAATAATTAGTAATAATAAACCAAATAATCTCTTGTTCATACTACCTAAAATAATTTCAATATTAGTCTTAATAATATTAATCATGAAAAACTCGCAAGAAAATATCTATATGATTTTTGATTGCCTGATAACTGACTTTGAGCTAATAAAGAAGCATTTATTTTACTTAAAAGAAAAATTAAAACCAAAAAAAATTGTATGCTTATCAATAACTTTTCCAGTAGATACTTTAAATAAAGTTATAAGACAAAAATCAAGACATAATTTTCAGAATATTGACGACTTGATAAACTTCTTAAAGAATGAAAAAAAATATAATAAAAATCAAATTATTGTTGATGTGTCATTTAGTAGTAAAGACTCCTCTATTATGATAATGGAATTCTGCTTTTTAAACGGCATAAGAATTGTTTATATGGAACATGAGTTAAGTGTAATTAAAGGAATTAATTACCTAATACCATTAACTCACAATGAAATAGAGGTACTTAAAGAAATTAAAAAAATCTATAAAGAAATAAATGCATACGAAATTGATTTAAAAAACTTAAAAAAGGTTTTAAAGTTTGGGGATAAAGTCCTTGAAGAAATTCTAAAAAATTTAAAATCCCGTGAAATATTAGACTCTTATAACCAAGATTCCATATGTTTAAGCCAAAAATGCAGAAAAATATTTGATTATATAGAATGATATTATCCTTTATACTCAACAACAACATTTATTTGTTTATTTTGTTTAGCAAAAGAATTAATATTTTCTATTGTTGTATCTAATAACCTCTTAATTGCTTCTTTTGAATTAAAAGCATTGTGATATGTAAATACAAAATTCTCTTGTTCAAATAATTGAACTAAAAGTTCATGATAATAAGAATATGTTTCTTCTGAAGTGACTGGTTTATTTTTATTAAATTCTCTAAGATAAACTTCGCCTTCTAAAACATCAGCAACAAAAGCATATATTTTACCTTTTTTCATCCATCTGATGATGGCAGTAGTGTCTACTAATTCTCCTCTGGCAGTATTAATTATTATAACCCCTTTTTTCATTTTTGATATTGCTTCTTCATCTATCAAATACTTATTTTTCTCATTATAGGGTATATGAAGAGTTATTATATCTGAATTGGCAAATAAATAATCTAATGAAACATAACTAAACCCATATTCCTTCTCTGTCTGTGCATTTGCGACTATGTCATATGCTATTACGTTCATGCCAAATGCTTTGGCAATTTGAATAACTTTTTTGCCTATATTGCCTGTGCCTATTACTCCTAAAGTTTTATTATATAATTCAAATCCTATGAAATCATGAAAATCATCAATCCAAAATTTCTTCTTTAGATTATGTTTTATGAACTTTTTCAAATTCCTTGAAATAGCTAATAATAAAGCAAACGTGTGTTCAGCAACAATTTCAGTGCCATAAGATGGAACGTTAGATACACCTATACCTCTCTTTTTACAATACTCGATGTCAATATTATCATAACCAGTTGAAATCGTACATATCAATTTCAATTTCTTAAGTTTGTTTATAACTTTTTTATCTATTCTATATAATCCATAACCACAAATAATATCACAATCACTTAATTTACTCGCATTTCTACTATTAAGTTCATCGTATAAAGCAGATACTTTATAATCACTTAAATTTTGAAGCAGATAATTTACTTCTTCGTCTTTCTTACTAAATCCAAATAAACCAATTTTCATTTTGATCAACGAAATTTTTTTTTATTAAAATAACAAATGATATATTATTATTGACATTTTGCTTTTATAAAGGTAAAAAAATCGGTAAACATAAAAATTATAGAAAATAAAAATTTCAAGAAATTCCTGTTTTTAAAGTAATTACTTTCCTTTTTTTTAATAGTTCTAAGCAAAACTAATAATTTAAATATATATCCATTATCCAGAAATCCATTCTTCTTGGTATTTAGATCAAAAATTTTGTAATGTGCACTTGAAATTGTTGATTCCTTAGTATCCATAACTTGATTAATTGCTATTTTATTGATTGTTTTATCAGTATTAGAATCACCTTTAAGGATTATCCTATCTGCGTAAATTTTTTTATATGCAGATATAGTCATTATACGATGATTATGATTATTCAATGAAGTTTGAATGAACAAAGTTCCTATTTTTTCATCCTTTGGATTGCTCATAGCTACTAGATTATATAAATCATAATTGTGATTAGAAGTATAACAATCTTTTTGATGATCAAATAAGTTTAAGCCTATTTTTTGATCATAATAATAATTTAAATAATTGTAATTGCTCTTAATGAAATTAGGCGAATTCAAAAAGTCATTGAATACGGCTTTATCAAATAGATACTGCATCGCAAAGTAATTAGAAGATTTTATTTCTTCAATTAATTCATAAAATGAATTTCTTAAATCATATTTTGCAATGTTATTTGCAATTTCCATTTCAAGATTTGATCTAGAATATTTTTGACTAACTATCAACATTTTACTTGTGGAGAATTCACGAACACTTAAAATAACATTTAACATAAAGAATTTATTGATAATATGGTACACTATTTCTTCATTTATGCCATTTGCAAACATATTGAAGCTCATTATACTTCCTCCATTAGCAAGATTATATGAAATAGCATTTTTCAAGTATGGATAACTGATATTTTTTAACATTATTAACAGCTTATTCATTTGGAATAATTGCCCAGTAATTTTGTTAACTTCATCTGAATAAGTAATTAATGGCATTAATAGTTGGTTATTTGTTATGGATGATGGTGACACTTGCATTGGCATTAAAAGTGGAAATTTAGTAAAGTTAATTTCTAATAGCTCAGACAGCTTAGAATTAATTCTGGTTAAAACAATAAAAGTTATTTCAATTTCAGATAAAGAAACATTGGTGATAGATAACTTATTTTTAATATAGATGTCAAAAATATTAACTAGATTGCTAAAATGATTTTGATTATCTTTGTTTTCAAAATTTCTAGTTGCAAAATTCATATTAGAAGTATTGAAGTATTCTTGTAGAAGAAATAGGTTATTTGAAGTAATCAATATGTTGCTATGATTTAATTTTAGTAAATTTAGAGTTAGAGCTGGTAAAGAATTATCATTAAAGGCTATAGACTCTTTTATTCTGTAATTTCGCAAAAAGATTTCCCGCAATTGTAAATATCGAATAAGAAAAGATTCATGTCTAAAACGTGAAAGAAAAAAAATATGATTACTTTCAAATGACTTGTTAATTAATTCTTTAAACGGAATTTTCAAAAATTTATTCAAAGAAAAAAATTGTTTTATTTGCAATTGAAGATAATAATTGCATAATTCATCAGTAAAAGGGGTATAATTAATTGCCAAATGTACATGAAATCTTTTACCAGAAATATTAAGTCTCTGCTTTGTATAAACCATATGCAGTAATTCCTTTTCTTTACACTCTGATTCACATGGATCATTTGCCCAGAACTCGTATGAAAGTTTTGGAAAAAACTTTAGCAAAAGTTTTATGAAAGAATAAAAAAGCTTTGATTTTTTACCGACTAAAAAATCTGAGAAATTTTTTCCTATTAATTCATTTGAATAAAGTGCTTTTCTAAAAGTTCCTCTTTGTTTTTCTAATTCTTCAAAGTGCTCGGCATTTCTATCCCATTGTTGATTAATCCCTTTAATAACTCCTTTTTCGTCAGTCAGCCAAATCGTTGTTGTGATTTGGGAAAAAATTTTATCATAATCAATTTGATAAAACTTATTCAAAAATGAAAGGTCTAGTAAATTAAAAAACAAATAATTATCAACAAGAATTAAAGAGCATTTGAAAAAATGATCGCTATTTTTTAATTCAAAATCAAGATTAGTTTTAGTTGATTGTAAAAATTCATCAATTTTTTTTATGAAAGTAAATATTTCCTTTAAATCAAATTTTTTATTACAGTTTAAAAGTTCCTCTACTGTAAAAGAGTAAATCCTCTCGATGTCATAAGACAGATTTTCACCAACGTGTATTTTTCTGTCATGCAAATGTTCCTTTTTCAATAAGGCTGCAATAAATTGTGGCGTATGTGTATCATCAGTAAAAATAGCGACTTTTTTATTTTCTTTTACTTTTTTTACTAAATCCTCACTGCGGCCGTGCAAGCTTACCACTGTCAAATCATTCATTGTTATTTTAAGTCTTGCACACATGTATTGTATTGAGCTTATGCCTGGAATTATTTCTAATTGGCTTTTGTCCACATATTTTAAAATCACTTCGGTTATGCCGTACAAAGAAGGTTCTCCCGATGC
>JAVZJF010000035.1:0-8501 GCA_038870935.1 Candidatus Anstonellales archaeon
TACGAGCTATTTCTGAGAAAACTGTCGCTCAAGTAGTGCATTCTAACAAGTCTCTTGAATCTATAATGGATGAATTAAAGAATGAAATACAAGGAATTGCAGTTCTTTTTGCAGTTAGAGAACATACTTTATATGTTGAGAAGAGACATGTTAATTTAGCCAAGCAATTAATTTATCAAGAAATTGCTGCTTCAAAAAGAAGAAGCAAAGTTTGGGCATTTATTAAGTGGTTATCTGCTGCTATCTTAGGGTTCTTTGTAGGTTTTCTAGGTTATAACGTTGCTAAAAATTGCTGGCACAAAGATTGCTCAATTTTTGATTTTAGTAAGCATAATAATCAAAATGTTTATTATGTACCAGAGCAATCTTCAAATGAAAATCTTGCTAATTATTTAACTACTCAACCTAAATATGTAGTTCCTATAGAAGAATGTAAAGAATACACAAAGAAGTTTGTTGAATTCTTAGTTAATAATAAAGATAAATTGGTTCACAAGACTTTTAGAGATATTGTTACTGAGTTTAATGGAGGAAACGACCTTTTGAATAGGCGATTAATTGAGGGATTTAATACAAATACAAAACTTTCCAAAGTTGATATCGAAAAACTTATTAATGTATTTGGTAAGGGCAATGGTGAAACTTTAGCATATCATTTGCATAGAGTTATGGGTGCAAAGGATGCTCTGCAAATGCCTTCCTCAGATACTATTTTGAAAGAAGTTGCGGATTCATTTAATCATGCAAAACTTTCTCCAAATGAAGAGACTAAATGGAAATTTGCACTTAATAAACTGAAAGAAGTTGTTAATCAGAAAGCTAAAGGCAAGTTTGAAGTTTCTATGTCTGATTCAGTTCTTCGAAATGTTTAAAGAAAAATTTTAAACAAAGGTAATTATCTACAATTCTAATCTATTAATTGAATTAATTACTTCGAACAAACTATTGTTTTTTAATGAATTATTAATTTTTTCTAAGGCTTTTTCTTTGTCAAATCTATTTAATGGATAGTAGAAACAGAACAGATAATTCTTAAACGTTATTAATCCACTAAAACCTGCGTTGTCTAATTTTTTAAAGAATTCCTTGTTGTTACTTATAAAGAGTGTTATTTTTTCCTTATTATATGTCATATATCTCAAAGCTAAATTATTATCAAGTTTATATGATTCTGTTTCTTTTTTGATTGGGTAACCAACATTTACAGAATAGGCACTTAATTCAGCTCAGAAATAAAAAAATTGCTAGGATATAATGTATATCTTAATCCTTCATCAAAGATTATTACTGATTCAAAATCTATTTTATTATTTTCAGTGATGATGCCATTAAGTTCTAGATGAATTCTTTTGAAGTATTCTGTTTTTCTATAATTAATTCTTTTAACAAACTTTGCATTGTAAAGTATTTTCAGTTTAGCAAAGGCCAAATAAGAGTTTTCAAAAATTCCATGAGTAAAAATGTCTATGTAAATTTTTCTTCTATTCCATAATTCATTCTTCAGATTTTCTAATTTTTGATTTGTTATATCAATGTTAGCATTAATTATTAATGTTTTGATATATTCTGAAATTTTTATTAACAAGTTATTGTAATCTACAAGATTTCTTTTTGTTATTCTAAATAGTTCATATACAATCAAACCTACTATTCCAATTAAAACCACTATTAATATTAAATTAAATAATAATGAAAATAGCTCTCTTAGGCCAGGAATAAATGGTTGAATCAAACCTAATACAATTACAAGTACAAAAACGATTCCAATTATTTTCCAGATCTTATAATCAACTTTAGTGTGTTCATTACTGTCCATAACTTAAAATCGCTAATTTATATTAAAAATTTTCTTTAACATCAAAAAAGAATGCTCTTTTAACTAATTCAGTAAGCTTATTTTCCATTATTACTTTAGGAACTTAGATGCGGGGAGGGGGATTTGAACCCCCGCAGCCACTAAGGCACAGGCTCCTAAGGCCTGCGCATTTGACCAGGCTCTGCCATCCCCGCATAATTGTTTTTTGATACATTTCAATATAAAAAAACTGAATATATTTTAATAAGCTATTATTAAATTAATGATTATGCCAACCAAATCGAAAAAAGTAAAAAAGAGTAGTAATAATAAATCAAAGAGTTCGAAAAAAACAAGTCAAAATCTTTATATTACTAAAGAAATGACTATGGGTGAAATAGTTAATAGATATCCTGAAGTAGTTCCTAAATTGATGGACTATGGTATCCATTGCATAGGTTGTCACGTGTCTCCTTATGAAACTCTTGAACAAGGTTTGGCAGTACATGGATTTGACGAAGAAACTACAAAAAAAATTTTTAAAGAAATTAATAAGATAGTTGAAAAGAATTACGAGAAAAAGAGAAAACTCAAGGTCAAAATTGAAAAAGGAATAGAATTATCAGAAAGTGCAGCCAATAAAATTAAAGAAGTTTTAAATGATCGAAAAGATGAAAATCTATTCATAAGAATAAGAGTGTATTTGGGTCCAACATACACTTATTGGATGGGCTTAGACAACAACAAAACAGAATTTGATATAGAAATAGAATCAAAAGGAATTAAGTTGGTTATTGATAAACAAGATTATCAATATTTAGATGGCACTAAAATTGATTTTATTAATCAAAACAATGTCCAAGGCTTCAAATTTGATAATCCTAATGAACAAAAAGATTGAGTATTAAATATTATCAACAGATTTAATGATATCTAATAGGCTATTTTCGTTAGCAAGGCTAATCAAAGTCTCATAATATTAAATAAGTTGCCAATTAATACGATAGAGACTTCTAAAACATCTAATAAACAAGTTGACTACTTTAATCAGAGAATCTATCATAATGCAATTATAAATTCTGAATGTTAAATTATAATATGCAAAATGAACTCGCTAAATCAGAGTCAGAAATTCAAAAGTCTGATGATCGTAAATCTTTTTCAGATGAGTTTCGAAGAATTGATATTGCTCTAGATAATTATGATGATATATTTTCAGATTTTGATAATTCACCTTATTCTTCAAGATTAATTTCTGATGATTTTGTTCATGAAGTAATTAGAAAATATGATAAAAGAGAAAGGAAAAAAGTGCAAATTTATTTTTCTATTCCTGCAAAATTAAGAAACCCTAAAATAGAGAGCATAATAAAAAAAAGGATAAAAGAATATTTCTTAGAACGATTACTCGATATTGAAGAAAGAATAAGAAATCAGAAAAAGGAAGCTACTTTATTAATGTCTGCTGGATTTTCAAGCCTTTTGTTAGTATTATTAGTTACCTTTCCATCTTTAGCTTTGGATAATTTCGTTGTCAGAACAATAGAAACCTTTCTTTTGCCAGTAGGCTGGTTTGGCTTATGGGAAGGAGCAAATAGATTTTTTGAGTCTGCTAAAAGGTTTAACGAAGAAAGAAACACTTTTAAAGCACTAAGTGAAGCAGACTATATATTTGTTGCTGAAGAAAAAATCATTAAAAGTTTAACATTGCTATCAGAGTCATTAAAGTCTTCTAACATCGAATCAGCAGATACAAAAGCAAATTAAAATCTATGTTTTAACACAAGTATCTTCTATACATTTGTAATCATGATAACAGTAAGGCAAATAGCCTACTTCTATACAGCATTTCTGGTTTCGATAGCCGCAATCAGTGTCTTTAAGCAATATAATCGCTAAAAAATGGTTTATACTCTCATTATCTGATGAATATCCTATTCCTATTCTATCTATTTCTTTATCATTAATCGCGTCTATGAAGTTCTTGTTTTTATAAAAATTAATTAAAAGTTCTTCAATAACCTCTTTTTTTGATTTAAATTCAACTGGTTTATTATCTATTAAAGATACCTTTCTAACAGCAGTTACAGCATTATAGAACTCAATTGCTTCTTTCCAATTCTCAATTTCAAAATTTCTTAATCTTTTTTCTAAAGGTATTCTTTTCAATTCTGACACGTCCAAATTAATGTAATTTCTTAATCCTGAGTTTTTCTCTGCTATCTCTTCAACGATTTTATCACTTAATCTACTTACTTGATCATCAAAAGCAAGTTCCTTTAATTGTTTTTCTGTTCGTAATTTGTTTATTTCTAAAAAAATTTCATTTTTCAAATCTTCTTTGACAATTTGTTCTGTACTTTTTTTTGAAAAGATTGTTTCAATAAAATTTCTATTTTTTTCTGCATCTTTTTTTTGACTAATTATTAATCCAAATATAAGTATAAGAACTACTATAAGAATGCTTAGGAATAACAATTGTTTCTTATTCATCTAAAGCACTTAAATCTTCTTTTATATTTTTTGCTTTAAAATTATGTGTATGCAAAAAATTGAATGGAATGATAATCATTTTACTAATGAAATGGAGGAAAAATGGGAAAAATATTGGTTGGAGAAAAAAGTCTATAAGTTTGATTTAGATTCGAATAAGCCTGTTTTTTCTATAGATACTCCACCTCCATTTACAAGCGGACAATTGCACATGGGACATGTTTTATCCTATTCTTATTTCGATTTTGTTGCCAGGTACAAAAGAATGAAAGGTTTTAACGTTTATTATCCTCAAGGCTGGGATACTCAAGGCTTTCCAACAGAAACAAAAGTTGAATCAATATATGGTAAGAAAGAACCTAAAGAGTTCCTAAAGCTTTGCCACGACTGGACAGAAAAATGTATTCAAAAAATGAAGAGTCAAATGATTCGTATGGGTTTTTCCCCAGACTGGGATTATGAATACAAAACAATGGATAAAGATTACCATAAAGCGGTTCAAAAAAGTCTATTAATGATGTATAGAACAGGAGATGTTTATTTAGGAGAACATGCTGTTTTTTATTGCTGGAAATGTAAAAGCGCATTGGCTAAAACAGATACTGAGGATTTTGAAGAAAAAACAAATTTGAATTTCATTAAATTTTTTGGCATAAAAAAAGATGGTAAAAAGGAAGAGTTAGTCATTGCAACAACAAGGCCTGAATTAATTCATGCATGCGTAGCAGTTTTATACAATCCTAGTGATAACAGATATAATAATAACGATTTTGTAGAAGTAGAAACTCCATTAGGAAACAGAGTTCCTTTATTGCCTGATAGCGATGTTGACAAAGATTTTGGTTCTGGTCTAGTAATGGTTTGTACATTTGGAGACAAGCAAGATATTATTTGGTGGCACAGACACAAATTGAGATACATCGAAGCTTTTGATGAAAACGGATTTATGCTTAATTCATATGTTTATGAAAAAAATGAATATATTGATAAAAAAAGAGTTCACTTGAAAAATGCACGCAATGCCATGCTTGACTATTTGAAATCTAAAAATTTGCTAGTTTCACAAAAGGAAATGATACATAATGTAAAAATTCACGATAGGTGCAAAACTCATGTAGAATTCAAAATATCTAAGCAATGGTTTGCAAAACTTATTCCTTATGGAAATGAAATTATAGAAACTGCTAAGCAAATGAAATGGTATCCTGAATTTTCAATTGCGCATTTGATTGATTGGGTAAATACCTTGGAATGGGATTGGGTTATCTCAAGACAAAGGATATTTGGTACTCCATTACCATTCTGGTATTGTGATAAATGTAATCTTATTGTTCCTGCTGATGAAGATGAATTACCAGTTGATCCAAGAATAGATAAGAAAAATTGTCCTAAATGTAAAAACGAATTAATTGGTGAAACATCTGTTTGTGATTGTTGGGTTGATTCTTCTATTACTCCTTTGATTATTTCAAAATGGCATGAAAATTCCGAACAAAGTAAAAAATTCTTCGAAAAAACTTATCCTTCTACATTAAGGCCCCAGGGCCTGGAAATAATAAGAACTTGGGCGTTCTATACGATTTATAGATGTAAGAGATTAACTGGAAAAGCCTGTTTTAAAGAATTATTAATAAATGGAAATGTATTAGCTCCTGACGGCAAAAAAATGAGCAAAAGCTTAGGTAATGTAATAGAGCCTGATGAATTATTAAAGCAGTATCAAGCTGATGCTATAAGACAATGGGCTGCTCTTTCTGGTGCAATGGCAAAAGATAGACCTTTCTCATATGAAGATATAATGTTTGCAAAGAAATTCATTAACAAATTATGGAACGCCAGCAAATATATTTATACGAAGAATGAAGGAAAATTCATTTTTCAAAAAATTGAATTAAACAATAAATTCGATATTTGGATTCTTAATAGGCTTTATTCTCTTATCAAAGATGTAAATGAAAGTTTTGAAAATTATGAATATCAAAAGCTAATCAAAGCTATTCATCAATTCTTTTGGTTCGAGTTCTGTGATTACTATTTAGAAGGTACAAAAAATAGAACAGATAAAGATTTGCAAAGAACAAAAGTTATTTATTCATTAGTTCTTGAAAATGTACTGAGACTTTTAGCTCCTATAACACCTCATGTAACTGAAGAAATCTATCAAAGATTTCATCAAATAGAGAGCATCCATTTATTGAGTTATCCTGATGGAAAAGAAATCGAGACAATCATCAAAAATAAAAACGTTGATGAAAAATACTTTGAGCACTTTAAGTCTATAATAGAAAATGTTTGGGTTGAAAAAAAGCACAAAAATTTGAAGGAGATTGCAAAAATTACTATCTTTTCCAACTATGAGATGTCTGATTCTATTAATGAAATAAAGTCTATAACTAGAGCAAAAGAAATATCTTTTATCTACGATAAAAATTTAAGTGAAACTAAAATAGTGTTAGAGTAGATTGTATGTTTAGATTATTTTTTATATCCTCTAACAAAGGCAAATACAATGATTATGTTCAAATCATAAATTCACTTTACTTAACCGAAAATATAAGAATTCAAATAATTAATCCAGAAAAAGAAGAAGCAGTTTATGAGACTTTTCAAAAAACTGCTTATCATAAGCTCGTTTCAAATATACCTGATAAAATAGATAGTAATGATGTTGTTTATTTCGCAGAAGACTCAGGCATAGTTATTCACGCATTGAATGGTTTTCCTGGGGTATTCTCATCACATGTACTAAAAACAATTGGATTAAATGGTATCATTAAGCTGATGGATGATAATAAAAATAGAAAAGCAAAATTTATTTGTGCAATATCTTACCTCTACAAAGGTAAAGTAAAAACAGTTACCGCTCAAATAATTGGTAAAATTTCTGAAATCCCTAAAGGTAATCAAGGTTTCGGCTATGACCCTGTTTTCATACCAAGAGGTTATACTAAGACCTTTGCAGAAGACTTAAATTTAAAAAATTCTTTATCTCATAGAAGATTGGCCTTTGTTAAAATGTTAAAACAACTGAAAATAATGGGAGGTTCAAATGCTTAAACAAGTTGAAAATAAATCAAATAATCATAATTCTATAAAATTTGATAATCTTTCTTTAGGCATAAACGTTTTTAATATCGCAGAAAAGGAATATTATAAAAAACTAGGAATAGATTTTTCTAAATTTAATTATGCTCTTTTTATAGATGGAGACAATCAAAGAGCATATGTTTTAAAAAGAAATTCTGATGCCAATTACGAACACCAAAAAATATCTAACGACAAAGGCCAACAGTTTGATTACTTTAGAATCTCTTCAGCATTATTAGGCTTTTCTCCTATTAAAATAAATGGCTCAACTCCAACTGGATTTTTTATAGCTTCTTTAAATCCTAAAGAAGGTGCTTTAATAAATCCTGGTAAATCTGTAGGGAATTCTTTGGAAACTCGAAGTATGTGGAGTTATTATTTGCCTCTTTATGGTAAAGAAGAAGAGAATAAAGGAACACAAACAAGGTCAATTGGCTTACATGGGAGTAGCCTTTATCAAAGCGTGGCTAAACAAAATCCTGAATCGCATGGATGTATCAGGTTTTTCGCAAAAGGTACAAGAATAGAAAAAACTCAGTATAAAGATGAACCTAAAATCGAGGACCTTTTACAATACTTAACTAATGGCAGAATACCAGTATTCATATTCGTTTCAAAAAAAGAAAGAGTTAATAAACAAGTAAGAAACTTGTATTCTTATTTACCTAAGCTTTCTACTGAAATCGTTAATAAAGCACTGCAAACACAACAATTTCAACAAACAGAACAATTGTCAAACTCTACCTTAATAGTTAAACCAACTAAAGCTAATAAAACCTCTGAACTAAATATCCCTGTTCAAATTCCTGAAGAAATAAAATAACAACAAAAAGTAAAAGACTTTTTGGCTATCGTTTATTAAACACGTTTCAATCCTACCTTAGTCTTATTTCGACCTTTTATAGTAGAAGCCAGAAGTAATAATGAAAATTTAATGTATATTTCAATCCTACCTTAGTCTTATTTCGACCGTCTGTAATCACATCAAAACTGCCATCACTTGCGGTTTATTTCAATCCTACCTTAGTCTTATTTCGACGTACTTTATTTGTTTTTAATAAGTGTTGTTTTTGCTTAGTTTCAATCCTACCTTAGTCTTATTTCGACTGATATGTGGGATTCTAAA
>JAVZJF010000036.1:0-8337 GCA_038870935.1 Candidatus Anstonellales archaeon
TAAAACATTATCTGTTTTTACAATTTGATACTCATCAACTATTACAATATATACATTGTATCTATAAGAAGCACTTTTTAAGTCTCCACAATTAGAACCTGTTGCTCCACCTATTGTACCTGATATGGTAACTATACTACCCACAGGAATGGCAACTTTGTTTTGAATTACTTCTAAAACATTTCCATTAGAATCACTAACAGTAATGTTTTTAATGGATGAATTAAAGTAACAATCGCTCGAGCCACCTTGCTTAAATTTGATTGATTGATTTCCAGTATCGTTCACGTATGCAACTACTGTTTGCCCAGCAACATTTTCAAAAGCAATTGTAACGTTAGTTCTATCAGCATTCCCTCCATCAAATGACCAAGAAACTGGCTTTAGATATACGAAACCACTTGCAGTTGGTGTTTGACTAGGATTAAATACTCCTAAAGAAAATAGTAAAATTCCTAAGACTATTACTATGAGTATCGCCCAACCGTAGCTAACCATGTATTCGAATGCGCCTTGACCCCTGAGTAGTCTACTCATTTTTTCACCGAAAATGTTTTGATTGTTAGATATTATACTATCAAAATCAAAAAACAAAATATATTTGTATTGTAATTAAATTTGAACCTTTATATATCTTTAAACAAACCTACCAGTTATTAGACCATTGTCTTTCTTTGTAATTTGATATTCGTCTTTGACAACTAACTGAACATCGTATCTGTAACCTGCATTAACCAAGCCTCCACAGTTTGAATTCGCTGTTCCATTTCCATAGCCATCTATTTTACCGCTTATTGTGATTATTCCTCCAACAGGCACAGATACTTTATTTGCAGTTACAGGTACTGTGTTGCCTGCGTTGTCTGTAACTGTTATGCTTGTAGAGTTGCTAAAGTAACAAGGCAATGAACTGCCTTTTTTAAACTTAATTGATTGTTCATCTGTATCATTAACGTACAAGACAAGTGATTGGCCAGCTACATTTTCTAAAGCAATAGTAACATTTGACTCGTCTGCATTTCCTCCAGAGAATGACCATGAAACAGGCCTCAAAATTGTAAATCCATTTGCTGATGGGGTCTGACTAGGGTTTAAAACTCCCAGAGAAAATAACAAGATCCCTAACACAATCACTATCAAAATTGCCCATCCATAGCTAATCATGTATTCAAAAGCTCCTTGTGCCTTAAGTTTCAATTTCCCACACCTCATTAAATAAAATTTTTTGTTTATCTATTTCAATAACAACTTAATAATATAAAAAGCTTTGTGTTCTTTGCCTTATGTTCTATAGCAAACAAATGCCTTTAAGCCCTGGGCGGGAATCGAACCCGCGACCTTGTGCTTACCAAGCACACGCTCTACCACTGAGCCACCAGGGCAAATGACACTATGAATATAAATAATAACAACAAATGAAGAATTAGATATAAAAGTTTAATGATTAATGAAAATTTTAAAAAAGAAGAATCAAAAATAAAAAAGCAAACTATAATTTGCTATATTTTCCTTCTAGCTATGGACTAAAAATTTATAAGTTTAATATTCCGTCTCTCACTATCAAAATTTTTTCTTCTTCGCTTAGTTGATTGAAATATCTTAAGTCTAATTTCTTTGCTTCTTCTTTTTCTTTTTCATCTTTAGAATGATTTATTCTGTAATCTTTTGCCAATGAAATTATTCTGGCTAAAAGCTTGGGATTGTTTTCAACAAATTTTAGTAAAGAAAGAGCAGTTCTTAAAACCTTGGTTGGATCTGTTTTTGTATCAAAAATCTGATTAGATAATTCTTCGATTCTTTCTTTAAGTTGAATTTGTTGCACAACATCAGAAGGCCTTACATACACTATGTTATCGACCTCAACATGGAACAATTTCTTAGGATTTAATAACCAATACCCTTTGTTATCCTCGACTTCAATCACCAATTTGTTATTCAATAAACCAACTAATCTGCCTATCATATTTTTACCTTCATAAGTGAAATGCACTGTTGAACCAATGCATAATTGTACTGCTTCATTTAGTAAATTAGCCCTTGTAAGTTTGTATAAGTATGAATCATAATAAGCTCTTGCTTTATCCTCGTGAATTTTATGAACAAAGTGTTTTGCCAAATCAGATATATCATGTAAAAAGGATAATTGAATATTTTTCAGTTCTTGAATTTCTAATTTATCTGCTTTTTCTTTTTCAAGCAATTCTATCTCGCGTTTCAAAGCATTTATGGCTTTTGCCAATCTTAGATAAACAATTGCTTTTTCGATATTAACCATATATTCTTTGTTATCAACAATTATTGGGCCTTCTGTTTTACCTGCCAATAATAGATCAACTAATTTCTTTTGCACAACATGAACTGTGTGCTTTTTGTTATCAAACAACAAAGTCATCATGTTCGCACTAGCACTTATATAAACGTCCCTTTCTATCCTAATATCGCCTTTAATTCTTTGATTTCTTTCATCAAGATATTCAAAAGGTATAATTACTGGCTCTTTTGCTTTCAAAGATAATTCTTTCTCAAATAAATCTAACAACATTTTACCTTGATTGCGCAATTTATCTAAAGCGGATTCTTCTTTAGCAAGCTTCTCAATTTCTTGAAAGATTACATCTAATCTTTTTTGCCATTCAAGATATTGTGATATATCTAAATCTTCGTGAAACATCTGATTTATTTTTTCCTTTAAAAGATTCTTTCGCTTGTAAAAATCAGAAATTATTCGAGATAAATAAACACTCGTCTCTTTAGTGATTTTTTTTTGCTTGACCAAATGTGAATTAACTCTGCCTTTTTTAACTCTTTTTTTGCTTTTGACATGTTTCAAATTTTGTTTCTTCTTTGCTATTGTATTTTTCTTAACATTTTTCACTCTTTACCACCTTTAATATTTGATTTCACCATAAATTTATATTTTTTAAATATATCTGCCTGTCAATAAGCCAGTATCTGTTTTAATAACTCCGTATTCATCTACTGCAGAAATAAAAAGAGTGTATCTATATGATGCTGCTTTTAAACCACCGCAATTATCTCCGACTGCTCCCCCTATCCTACCTGTTACTGTTACTATGCTACCCACAGGTATTGCTGCTTTGTTATCTGTAATTACCAGATCATTTCCTGAAGAGTCTTTTAAACTTACATTTTTTAAAGAAGTATTGAAATAGCAATCTACAGATCCTCCTTGCTTAAATTTGATTGAACCAATCGCAGTGTCATTAACCCACATTACTAAGTTTTGACCAGCAACGTTTTCAAAAGCAATTGTAACATTTGATGCGTGTGCTTCTCCTCCAGTAAATGACCAAGAAATTGGCCTAATATAAACAAATCCACTTGCAGTTGGTGTTTGACTTGGATTAAATACTCCTAAAGAAAATAGTAAAATTCCTAAAACTATTACTATGAGTATCGCCCAACCGTAGCTAACCATGTATTCGAATGCGCCTTGACCCTTGAGTGCTTTTAGCCCTTTCAATTTTTTTAATGAGTTTAAAGATATACCCATAACACCACATCTCACACATTCTCTTATGTTATCTCAGCAATAAAATTTTTAAATGCTATGCAAAGCCTTAAAAAATTTTCTCTAATTTTCATTCAGCAGGATATTTTTTGAGTAAATCATATGCATATTCTAATGAATTATGTATCTGTTGAATTGTTTTTGCACCAGCGCATATGACCTTACCATTCTTAAATAACAATAAGGATACTCCGTGTTTCTTCAATGTCAATATAGCCCCAGGAAATTGTTCCGGCTCATACTCAATGTCTTCAATTTCATATGCTAATCGATATAGGTCCAAACTCAAATATAAATTAGCTGCTGCCACTAAATTTACAAATTCGTATTTTGGATTCATTGAAAAGTTAGAGCCTTTTTGCGCGTACGGTAAAAGCATCTTAAGTGCTTTTTTTAAAGCTAATTCTACTTCTTCCTTTGATTTAGTACCTGCACAAATAACTTTGCCATTTTTAAATAATAACAATGATGCTTTCGGCTCCTCTAATCTCAATATAGCTCCAGGAAATTGCTCTGGTTCATACTCAACATCTGGTAATTCAGAAGCAATCGTATATAAATCTAATTGAATAGCAAAATCTGCAGAAGCAACCATATTAGTTATTTGCACATCTATCTTGCGTGCAGGGCTCATCTTTATAAACACCTTTAAATACTTTTCAACGCCAATATTTATAAATACTAATTAAGTATTAATATGCTTTACATAATATTTTGGATTTAATTAAGCCTTGTTATATTATTTTTTCCGATAAGGTGAAAGCTAATGAAAAGATCTCGTGGAACCTTAAGTAGAGCTACAAGAAAATTGAAGATTAAAAGAAAGTTGACAGCAGTTGATATGTTGAAGGAATTTAAATTAGGAGACAAAGTAATTATAGAGCCTATTATTAATCAAAAAGGTTTTCCTCATCCTAGATTTAAGGGTAAATTAGGTATAGTTGTAGGTATAAGAGGCAATTCCTATGAAGTTGAAATTAAAGATTTTGAACGAAAAAAACTGTTAGTAGTACCTCCTGTTCATCTAAAAAAAGCATGCTAATTAATATTTGTAAGGGTGTTAAATTTGACCGAATCACAAAAAATTAAGAATATTAAATATATAACTCTTGAAGAAACTAAACACATTTTAGAACAAAGAATTAACGAAGGTCAAATAACATATGCACAACAAACTTCTTTAGATTATGCAAAAAAATATTCCAAAGTAGATTTACAACAAGTTAAAGAATTGCGAGCACAACTCAGTGAAATATTAAGTGACGAATTTACGATAGTAAGAATAATTGACATGTTGCCTGTGTTTGATGAAACACTTAATGCAATAACTCAAAAAAATGATATAACTCTTACAAATGAACAAAAAAATAAAATACTCGAATTGTGCAAAGAATATAGGAAAAAATCTAAATTAAATAAAACAGATAATGTTCGAAATGACAATGAATAAAATCAATAAATTTAATTATTAATTCTTTATTAAAGACCACGTGATAAACGCCAATAACACTGCTAAAGCGTATTGGATTGCGTAATAAAATAATGGTCTTTGGCCAATTGCTATAAGAAAAGCAACAAATGGTTTTTGAAGTGCTGATAACTTACCTTTAGAATCAAATAAAATCTTCTTTTGAATATAATCATTTGATTTAAGAGTTAGAACTACTAAAATCGTTGCCACTCCAGTAAAATAAACCGTTAATTTGTATGTTTCATTTTGAACAAAATAAAGACCTAATAGAAGATTCAAAGCAAGTAATATTGCAAACCCTAGATTATCTAAATCTTGGATTCTTTGTTTTTCAAATAATATTCTCAATAAATAACCTAAAGCTACTTGATACAACACGATTGTCAAGGGATAATCCAAAAAATCTATTGTAAAATCAAAAAAATTTAACAAAATAATAAATAGGAAAAATACAAATGGAATCTGAATTGTAATTGATAAAAGGTATATGAGATAAACTATCAAAAAAGAAACAAGAACTTCAAACTTGTGAGTAACTGAATAAAAAAATACATTAATTATTTTTGCTACTATCAAAATTTCAATAAATCTTAATATTAAACTCTTGATTTGACGATTGTATAAAAAAAATCCTAACAACAATGCAAAAATAGGTTCAGCAATTCTCGTAAAAAAACGTATGTTATAATAGTCTATTTCCATGTTAAAAGCAATTCCAAAATAATGGTCTATGAACATTATTAAGATTGCAAATCCCCTTAACAAATCTAAACTTAATATTCTATTGCTTTTTTGCATTGAGTAAAAAATTATGATTAAGATTTAAATTAATTTTATTGCTATTGTTGTGTGTGATTTATTATGTCCATATTTGATTGGACTAAATATCATATGCCAGTATTGCAATACTTTAAAGAACAGGCAAAAAAAGAAAAAATTCTTAAAGACAAAAATATAGGCATAGTATTGCATTTAGAAAAGAAAACTGCTATATTAATTGAAGCTATTCTTGATTCAGGAGCAAATGTCTATTGTGCTTCCTGTAATCCTTTAACTACTGATCAAAGCGCAGCAAATTATGTGAAAGAATTAGGAGCAGAAGTTTATGCAAAAGAATTTGAAAGCGAAAAAGAATATGTAGAGTTTTTACAAAAAATTGCTGAAAAAGATTTAGACGCAATTATAGACGATGGGGCAGATTTAATTTATTTGTTGCATGAGAAAGAATTTGCAAATAAAAACTTATATGGTGCATGTGAAGAAACTACTACAGGTATTTTAAGAGCAAAACAATTAGAAGCAACAAAAAGATTAAGATTTCCTGTTATTGCAGTTAATAATGCTAACTCAAAAAGATTGTTTGATAATGTTTACGGTACAGGCGAAAGCGCTATAGCTGGAATACTTAATATCACTAATCTTACATTAGCAGGGAAAGTAGTTGCAGTGTTTGGATATGGGCAATGCGGAAAAGGTATCGCAAAGAAATTAAAAGGTCTTGGTGCAAAAGTTATTGTTGTCGAAGTAAATCATGTAGATACTTTTGGTTATTCTGGAATTCACAAAGCACTTGAAGCATATTTTGAAGGCTATGAAGTAATGGATTCAATAAGTGCCTGTAAAAAGGCAGATATTATAATTACAGCAACTGGAAACACTAAAGTTGTTACTGAAAAGCATTTCAACGTAATGAAAAATGGAATCATACTTGCAAATGCAGGCCATTTTAATGTAGAAATAGATGTTGAATATTTAGAGAAAAACGCAACTTCCAAAAGAGAAATTAACAAAGCCATCAAAGAATATACTCTAAACGGGAAAAAACTATATTTACTTGCTGATGGGAGATTAGTCAATCTGGCTAAACCATATGGACAAGGACATGCAATCGAAATCATGGATCTGTCATTCTCAATTCAATTCCTATCTCTTCAATACCTTATTAAAAATCATGACCACTTAGATAATAAGGTAATTAATGTACCTAAAGATATTGATATAACAGTAGCAAGAAAATTTCTTGAATTAAAAGAAATTAAAATCGAGGAATTAACTACAGAACAAAAAGCATATCTGAAAACTTCCCATTAATTATTCATAGATATTTAAGATGTTTATCCTTTTGCCTTTTCTTTATTATCTTTCTTTGATTTTTGTACACTATCTTCTTTTTTGACATTTTTAACTAAGTTTTTATTCTTTAAATTAGAACTTATGTGCTCCATTCTCTCGTTAACTTTTGTTACAGAGGTTTTACTCAAAAATAATTTATATAAAACATAAAAGAAATTGAAAAGCATAATTAAAAGCAAAAAAGCAATTAAAGAATAATCCAGATATGTCCAAACGTTTGTAGCGTTTGTTTCAATAACAGGATTTTTGCTTGTATTTCCAGAATTTGATAAAACTCTTATTTTTTTAATTTTATCTCCTACTGCTATCGTATAAGTTCCTGGTTTTTCAAACTTATATGAAAATGGACTTTGTTCAATACTTTCGTCTCTGTTTAATTCTAAAATTCTCAACGTAAGATTATTAAAAATATTTTTTGCAAGTGGGATTACATATACATTAAAATATTCATTTACATTGACTTCATTAGGAACGACTAACTCAAATTCATCATTTTTAGTGAATGAATTGTTAATACTTATTTGCTCAGAAATAGGAAATAATGAAGAAGAAGAAATTATAGGGTATAAATCAATGTATACGTCATTATCAACTACAATATTTTGTGATATATTATATTTACTAGAACTAATTCTTAATTCATAAACTCCTTTTGGTAGACCAGTAAACAGAAATAAACCATTTGAAGTTGTAGTATCTCTTGCAACTCGTTTATTATTTTGATACAGTTCTATTGTTAATGGGTTGTTTTCACCGTAAAATCTTCCATAAAGATAATAACCGCTTCTTTTAATCATGTATATGTCAAAATTCATGTCTCTCTCTATGCTCAGTTTTCCTATCCACTTAGGATAGCCTTGTTTTTCTGCAATAAGAAAAAAAGCACCTTTTGGTACGTTAAAATCGTAATTTCCTAAAACCACATTATACTCATATAGGCTCGTTTCTCCTACTTGAACAGTTAGTTTAACATTTGCTAATTTAGATTTTTCAGCATCATAAACAGACCCAAAAAGCTTAACTGAATACTGAATATTAACAATTGAAAAAAAAAGCAAACTTAACACTAATAATTTAGCCATAACTCTTGAGGTGTTAGTGAGTCGTATCGCAATATTCATGATAATTAATTGAATTAACAGATTTTTAATTACGATAGATTAATTAATTTTAATTTGATAAATTCTAACAAAGAGAATCT
>JAVZJF010000037.1:0-6207 GCA_038870935.1 Candidatus Anstonellales archaeon
TTTCAGCAGAAGCTGTTAAACCCACTCCAGTAATACTCTTTCCACTTACAAATATGCATTTTGGCGCAATTTGCTCAACTTGTTGTAGAAATCTTGTTTTAGCTGTTCCAGGGTCACCAATTAATAATAGATGTATGTCTTCACGCATTCTTGTGCCTAAAACATCTTTGTCTTTAGTACCTCCAAATAATTGTAAAGCTATTGCTAATTTAACCTCATCATGGCCATAAATCATTGGTGCAATTGATTTAGTAATTCTTTCAACTATTCGAGGGTCCTTTGCGAGCTCAATTATTTCTTTCTCTTCTTCTTCTGAAATTTCGATTTCTTCAAAATCTTTTTGAGTATGAGAAAAGTTTATTACTTCAACATATTTGGTGTAATTATTAGATCTCTTAACCCACTTTTTGAAATTTGCAATAGGTCTTATTCGCATAATCCCTGTAACTAAAACATTATCTCCAGGACTAACTGTATTAACTAAGTCATCTTCAAAAATTAATTCAATCTTTGCTGCTGGTGTTCCTCCTCTAACTCTTTCTAAAATCTCTTGTGCCTCTGCTCTCTGCAAATCAATAAATTGTGAGGCTTTTTCGTCTAATTGCAAAGTAGGTTTTTTACAGACTTCACATCTATTAGGCAATTCAGTATTTTTTAAAACATGAAACTTCTGAGTAGAATTACATAAAGTACATCTTAAGATAGCTTTCTCAACCCTATGTAAAACTTCTGTTCTCTTAGTAATTAGAGCTTTAAAAGTAACTAAACCATCTATGTTCTCTGCTTTAATGTTTTGAATTAATAGATTCCTATCTGGCCAATTCTTTAATCTTATGTTTGGCTCAAACTCAACCAAGCCAAAATTGATACCAAATTTCTTAAGCTCTTGTAATGCTGCCTCTAATACTAAATCAGGATTTTCTTCTAATGCATCCAATAAATTTGGAGAAAATAATTGTAATTCATTATAATCTATGTAAAAACTTCTTTTATCAGGATAATATGCTAAAAGGTCTTCAACTCTCTTCTTTGCAATAGTTGAAAAATAAGTTTCCCACAAGTTCATTATATTGTCGATATCTAAAACTTTATAATCAACACTTTTGATTTCCATTCAAATCATTCTGCAAGCAAATACTTATTATTTAGAAATTTTTTAAAAGGCATCAAAAACTAATGGATAATTTATGCTAAGAGGAAAGCTTATAAGAAAAGGAAATGTATCATTATTGAAGTAAAATTTTAAATGATTAAAATGAAATTTGCGTTAAAAAAAACTCTAGTATTAACATTCTTTACTTTTCTATTCTTAGTTACTGGAATAAACTTTTCACAAGTAGCTTTATCGCTAGATAAGAGTACTTATTATAGGGGAGAAATTATTTATATAAATGTCACTAACTTAGATATCAAAACTTATAAGTTTTCGCAATGTAATAATCTTAATATACCTCTAGTGTTTAGAATATATGACAGTAATGGAAATCAACTATATCTTTTTAATTCTAGTAATTTTATTAGCTGTACCTTCTATGACATGCCTTCTAAGGATTATATTTACTATGGATGGAATCAAGAACATTATCTCAATGGAATTTATTATCAAACTTTAAAAAGCGGAACTTATTCTATTAGAGTAATTGATGTCGATGGAAAAATACTTAACTCAACTATTTTTAGAATAGTTGAACCACAAGCAGAAAGAATCTCTTTCAGAACATCTAAAAAGTCTTACAATAAAGGAGAAATTGTTAATTTCATTCTTGCAAATAATGCGACTTATGACTTAGAATATTTATCATGTAACGCTGATTTGAAAATCTTTGATCAAAATCTTGCACCTTTGAATATTATGAAACCTAATTTCAAATGCAATGTGCAGAAAAAAACAGTTTCAAGAAATAGTTTTGAAACTGTTGCAAATTGGAACCAAGAATACTATGATTTAAAAGGCAATACTTATATAGCAGAACCTGGTATTTATTATGCAGAATTCTTGGGATTTAGTACTTCATTTATTATATTGCCTGAAGAAGAATTGAACAAAAAATTCTCTCTGCGAACAAACAGATACGAATATTTTGATAATGAAGATGTTGAAATCTATTTATCCAATATAGGGAATGCAAATATTGATTACTCAATCTGTGGAATACAGGAATTGAAAATTTTTGATGAAAATAGAAAGGAAATGAAATTGCATGATAATAAGTTAAGTCAAACGTGCAACGCAAAAGCTTTTGTATTACCTGGAAAAACAATAATGCTTTACAAATGGAATTTATCTCATTATATTTGCGATAACCAAAACAAATGCTATGAATATAAAGTACCTGCAGGAAAATATTATATATCTTTTAGAGGAGTTGAAACTGAAATTCTAGTAAAAGGCAGAATAAATAACAACAATTTTGAAATACCTCCAGCATTACCATCTTTAGAAGAATTTAAAATATTTAATCTAACAGTCAAAAAAGGCTGGAATATGATTAGTATACCTATGAATGGAAATTTTTTTATATTAACTAATAATTGTAGCTCAAATATAGCTTTTGAATATGAAAACAATTATTATGCAATAAGAAATGTTTCAAGCCTTCAAGGAAAAAAAGGTTACTTTATTTATAACTCCAATAATGATTGCCAAATTAGTTTTATTGGTTATGGGTTCCTTTCAAAATCGAATTTCATTTATAACTTAAAAAAAGGTTGGAACGTAATAGGAAGCACTATCGATATTATAAGAAAAAATGAGCTAAAAGGATGCTCAATACTACATGGTCCTATAAGTTATTCAGCATCAACTAATTCGTATGAACAAAATGAATATCTGATTCCAGGTAAAGCTTATTGGATAAATGTTAGGGAGGATTGTGAACTTAAGGTTAATTAAGTGATAAATTTAATGGCATGATTTAATGAATTCTAATTATGAAAGAATAAAACAAAATCTTTTCAACATAAATAAAGATATTGCAGAAACTTGTAAGCTCGTGAACAGAAAAACTAATGAAATCCAAATATTACCAGTTACTAAAGGCATTAATGACTTAAACCAAATAAATTGCATTATTAATCTAGGATATAACCAAATTTGCGAAAGCTATTATCAAGAGCTGGAAAAAAAAGCAAAATTTTTAAATCATGCTATCTTTCATTTCATTGGACATGTTCAATCAAATAAAGTAAAAAAGCTTTGTCAAATCAATAACTTAAAATATGTACATTCATTGGCAAGAAAAAAAATTGCGGAATTATTTGCCAGCAGCATGAAAAATGAATTAAATTTCTTTGTTCAGATAGATTACACTAACAAAGAGCATAGAAACGGCTTAAAAGAAGAAGAAGTTTTAGAATTTTTAGACTTTTGTGAATCTCTTCAATTAAGAGTAATTGGGCTTATGACTTATCCTTTACCTGAAGAAGAAGAATTTGCTTATTCTAAGTTACATCATTTAAAGAATAAAATTGAGAATGAAAAGAAGATTAAATTGAAAATTTCTGCAGGAACAAGTAGTGATTTCAAAATAGCTATAAAATATGGAACTAATTATTTAAGGATAGGTAGAGCTATCTTCGATGATTATTGTTAATATAGATCAAGATTGTCTAATATCTCTTTATAATTGTAAATAGTAATTTTAGAAAATTCTTTTAGAATTTCAACTTTTGGCTTATAAGCTATTGAAATATCTGCTACTCTTAACATGCTCAAATCTTGTAAATTATCACCTATAGCAATGGTCTTTTGGCAATTGTACTTATTCTTGAGATCCACTAATATTCTGCCTTTCCAATCATTAGAATAATTTTCAACTGCAAGAATAACTTTAGATAATTTGCCATTTAATAGTTCAAATTTGTGAGCAATTACGAAATCAAATTTAATCAATTTTTTCTCAAAGTGCTTAATTAATTCGTAATAACCATCTGATATTATTCCGATTATGTATTTCCTCTTCCTGAACTCTTCCAATAACTCTAATGCATATGGCTCAGGGCTCATTAAGTCAGCTGCTTTTTGGAAAATTTCAGGGTCATTCCCTAACATTTCATTTGCCAAAAGAATAAATCTTTTGTTTACATCACTTGTTAATAAGATTGACTCTAACTTATCCTTTTTGTTTAGTATTTCTCCCAAAACAGAGATTGATCTAGGAGATGCCAAAGTCTCATCAAAATCAAAGGCAACTAACACATCAGAGTTTTTGTGCATAAAAAAGATTTTTACGAAAAGTATTAAAGCACTTTTATTCAATGAAATTTCATGCAAATAAGTGTAAAATTACCTGATGGAAAAATTGTAAATGCTGAAAAGGGTATAAAAATTTCTGAGCTTGCTAAAAAAATAAGTAGTAAATTGTCTTATGAAGGAATAGCTGCTAAAGTCAATGGTAAATTAGTTGACTTTAACACTAAATTAAATGAAGATTGCGAGTTAGAAATAATTTTGCCTGAATCAAAAGAAGGATTGGAAATTATTAGACATTCATGTTCGCATGTAATGGCACAAGCAATTCTAAGATTATTTCCTGATGCACAATTAACTATAGGGCCTGTTATTGAAGATGGCTTTTATTATGATATTTTCACACATAATAGTTTTTCTCCTGAAGATTTGAAAAAGATTGAAGAAGAAATGAGGCAAATAATAAATGAGGATCAACCATTCGAAAGAGTTGAATTACCTATTGAAGATGTCTTAAATCTGTATCTTGATAACCAATTTAAACAAGAAATAATAGATGAACTGAGAAAAGAAGGCCATAAAATTATTTCGGTGTATTACAACAGAAAAACAAATAAATCTCCTGCTAATGCAAAAGAGTTCTATGACATGTGCACAGGTCCGCATTTACCATCTACAGGAAAAATCAAGGCATTTAAACTACTCAAAGTCTCTTCTGCATACTGGAGAGGTAACTCAAATAATCCACAACTCCAAAGAATCTATGGAACTGCTTTTGCCAATAAAAAAGATTTAGACGAATACCTGAAAAAAATTGAGGAAGCAGAAAAAAGAGACCATAGAAAACTAGGAAAAGAATTAAACCTCATTATGATAAATGACATGGCACCAGGAATGATATTCTTCTTACCTAAAGGCTTCATAATTAGACAAGAATTAGAAAACTTCATAAGGGAAGAACAAAAAAAGAGAAACTACCAAGAAGTTAGAACTCCTGTAATCCTAAATGAAAAATTATGGCATATTTCAGGGCACATAGACCATTATAGAGAAAACATGTATTTTACAAAAATTGATGAACAATCATATGCTATTAAACCTATGAACTGCCCAGGGCATATGCTAATTTTTAAAAATCAAGCACGATCTTATAGAGAATTACCTTTAAGGATATCTGAAATGGGACATGTCCATAGACATGAATTATCTGGAGTCATTACAGGTATGGTCAGAGTAAGATCTTTTGTTCAAGACGATTCCCATATATTCGTTAGTAAAGAACAAATAGAAGATGAAGTCCTAAACGTAATTGAATTGGTAAAATATGTTCTTAATGTCTTTAATTTTGAATATCATGCTGAACTATCTACTAGACCTGAAAAATTTATGGGAGATTTAGAAACCTGGAATTATGCAGAAGAGGCTCTTAAAAAAAGTCTGGAAAGAGCTAAGCTCAAATATCAGATCAACGAGGGCGATGGAGCTTTTTACGGACCTAAAATCGATTTCAAAGTAAAAGATGCTATAGGAAGAGTATGGCAATTATCTACTATTCAATTAGACTTTCAAATGCCTAAAAGATTCGAATTAACTTATGAAGGAAAAGATGGTAAATTACATACGCCTATAGTTATTCATAGAGCAATCTTTGGATCATTTGAAAGATTTATTGGAATTCTAATTGAACACTACGCAGGTAAATTCCCAGTCTGGCTATCTCCAACTCAAATAGCAATACTGCCTATTAGCGATGAATATTTGGACTATGCTAAAAAATTAAACGAAATATTTAGAGAAAAAAATTTCAGAACTTTGCTAAATGATAAACAAGAAACGATTAATGCAAAAATAAGAGATGCACAATTGGAAAAAATTCCTTTCATGCTCGTTATAGGAAAAAAAGAAAAAGAAACAGGAATTTTAACAATTAGGGAAAGAAACGAGGCTAAAGCATTTTATACTTACTGGATTGAACCAAGACTAAAGGGTAGTGAAATCGAGAAAATAAAAGAAGAATT